>DATKLQ010000229.1:0-21866 GCA_035542335.1 Ignavibacteriaceae bacterium
TAGTCAAGCAGGGAAATATAAGAGTAAGAATTGTTGAATATTCTCCGGGCTATTATGCCGATCATTGGTGTGAAAAAGGGCATGTTATTTATGTCCTAGACGGCGAATTCACCTCGGAGCTCCAGGACGGAAGAAAATTTATTTTAAGCAAAGGGATGAGTTACATAGTAGCCGATAATACCGCTCCGCATAGATCATACACTGAAAAGGGAGTAAAGCTTTTCATTGTGGACTAAACAAACCTGACCTTATGAGCTCCGGCAGCACGGATTATTAATCTGTGATACTGAATAATTTGCTGCTTATTGTTTATTTTTGTTTAATAAGAAATTTTATTTGCAAACAGCTTAGGGGATTTCCCTTCATGAATTTGAAAGCAGCCGGCTCTATTATTTTATTTTTGATTTTTAATTTAAACTTATATTCTTCGGCAAAGGAAGATTCCACCATCACCGCACACAAATCCCCAAGAATCTATAAAACTACAAGGCTTGCAACGGAAAGACCGGTGATAGACGGGAATCTAAACGATCTCTGCTGGCTTACAACAGGCGAATGGGCGGGCAATTACACTCAATGGATCCCAAATGAAGGAGCTCAACCATCTCGTCCTACGGAATTAAAAGTTCTTTATGACGATAAAAATATTTATGTAGCTATAAGGGCATTTGATGATCCTCAAAAGATTATACGCAAAGCGGGAAGACGCGATGAGTTTAACGGCGATTGCGTGGGAATAAATTTCGACAGCTATCATGACCACCGGACCGGCTTTGAATTTAATGTAACTGCGGCCGGGCAGAAAGTTGATCTCCTCTTAACCAACCCGAGCAATCCGGATTACAGCTGGAATGCGGTATGGTATGTAGAAGTGGGTATGGAAGATTCAGCATGGACTGCCGAATATGAAATCCCGCTGAGCCAGCTCCGCTACAGCAGCGATGAAGTGCAGATCTGGGGAATGCACTCCTGGAGATGGATTGACAGGCTGGCCGAGGAGAGCGACTGGGAACCGCAGTCTTCGCAGGGTGCCGGCATACTTTACCAGTTCGGCGAGCTTCACGGAATTAAAGATCTTCCCCCTTCCCGAAGAATAGAAATTATGCCTTATTCCCTCGGCGAGCTTAACACTTTTAAGGCCGAACAGGGGAACCCCTTCGCAGATAAAGGAAGATCCTGGCTCGGCAATGCAGGTCTAGATGCAAAAATAGGCTTATCAACTAACTTCACCTCCGACTTAACGATTAACCCTGACTTTGGGCAGGTCGAGTCGGATCCGTCTGTAATGAACCTTACCGCATTCGAAACATTTTACGAGGAACGCAGGCCTTTCTTTCTGGAAGGAAAAAACATTTTCAGCTTTGATTTTGACGGCAATACTATTTTCTACAGCCGCAGAATAGGTCATTCCCCTTCTTACCAGGTTAAATTGAACAATAATGAATTTATGGACTACCCGGACCAGACTACAATTATCAGCGCCATAAAACTTAGCGGAAAAAGTGCAGAGGGATTATCGGTAGGATTACTGCAGAGTATCACCTCAAATGAAAAAGCAGAGATTAAATCAACCGGAACAGATAAAAACATTTCTGTCGAACCGCTGACCAGCTACACGATTGCGCGGCTTCAGCAGGATTTTAGCGAAGGCAGTACAGTGCTGGGCGGGATACTAACATCTACCAACCGCTTCATTAACGATAGTCATTTAGAATCCATGAACAGGAATGCTTTTACCGGCGGATTAGATTTCCTGCATTATTGGAATGATAAAGAATTTTTTGTCGACGCAATATTTGCAGGCAGTTTTATCAACGGGAGTGCAAAAGCAATCACTGAGCTTCAAAATTCCTCTGCTAGATTTTACAATCGTCCCGATGCTGTTCATTTAGACTTTGACAGCACCAGGACAACTCTCTCTGGACATGGTGCCCGGATAAAAATAGGAAAAGGGAGCAAAGGATTGTGGCGTTATTCCGCTGAATTTAACTGGCGCTCCCCCGGCCTGGATTTAAATGATCTCGGCTTCATGCAAACAGCGGATATATTCAAAGAGAAAGCGATGCTGAGCTATTTTGTCGTGCAGCCTGTTTCAATTTTTAGAACATATACTCTTGAAGCATCTCAAACCAATAATTGGGATTACGGGATCAACTATTTATCATCTGAAGGAAGCTTTAGAATTTATCTTGAATTCCTGAATAACTGGGCCATTAATACTACATTTAATTTTATATCGGAAGCTTTAGATACACGGCTTCTAAGAGGCGGATTTGCGGTGCTCATTCCTCCTGCCTGGTCAAATGATCTGTATTTCCGGACTGATCCTTCTGAAAAAATATATTTTGATTTGACGACTAATGTTACTTTGGGCGCTAATAATAGTACGCATTACTACCTTCTGCAGCCGGGTATTTCGGTAATGCCCTCAAATACTTTGAAGCTATCTATGAGCTTAAATTTTTCTTCAAATATTAATGATCTTCAGTATGTTGATAAACAGTCTCCGGGAGGAGATAATAAATATATTCTTGCAAAAATAGATCAACGGACTCTTGGTTTAACCTTCAGGATAGATTATAATATTACGCCGGAGTTCTCGATTCAGTATTACGGCAGCCCGTTCGCTTCGGTCGGAAAATATTCTTCATTTAAAGTCGTCAGCAATCCAAAAGCCGAGAATTATATTGATAGATTTACCCGGCTGAATACTGCTTTGAACGGTGAAAACTACGATGTTTTTTCAGACAATCTGCAACTGCCCGAATATTCTTTTAAAAATCCTGATTTTAATTTTCATGAATTCAGATCAAATTTTGTTATTAGGTGGGAATACAGACCCGGTTCGCAGATATATTTAGTTTGGTCGCAGGACAGAAGCAGCTTAATAAATCCGGGAGATAAATCGATATCGGAAGCATTCCGGAATATCTCAAAAATTTACCCGGATAATATTTTCTTAATTAAATTTAATTATTGGTTTTCTATTTAAAGAAAAAAAATTGCCACAGAGACACAGAGAACACTGAGAAACACGGACCCTAAACCAGTCGTCTAGGCATGCGCTTTCCGGGGTGTCCCGCATTTTCAGCAGAGCTCATAATTCTCCGGAACTTTCTCACCACAGTTAGGGCATACCCAGGTTTTTTCGTTCTTGTTATCAGAATATCTTTTGGCATTTTCGAAATTCTTTAAATAATTTCCTGATGCCTCTACGGCTTTCTCCCAATCTTCTTTATCCTTTAATAACCAGACTGTAAGACAGTTGGAGCATTGATATACGGCTGCGGATGCTGTCCGATGCATTCTAATTATGACAATGCTTATCAATGCTGCAGTAATTAAAATAACTGAAGTGCCTAAAAATAATTGATTTAGGAATCCCTAATCCTAGGCATAATTCAATGAAAAAATTAAAAAAAGAATTATCCAGATAAGAAAAGTAAATGCCTGGAAAGGTCCTGCTGCCATCTTGATATTATGATCTGACGGATTTATCCTGACTTTTGAGGGGTAAGGAAATTTTACGCGGTTTACGTTATCTGGCCGCAGGATTCACAATGCAATTTTTTTTGAGATTGATCCATTAAGAAGTACTCCCTTGCTTTAGAGGAAGATTATTTTATGAAAATTGCGAAAGAAACGCCGTTCACAAACATCATGTTCAGGCTGGTTTAATATTGAGCTTCACGTAATAGTTGGGAAAGAAAATAATTATCCGGGGTTCTCCCTTTCATTTTGGTTAAACTCAATCTAGTCACCTGAATTTCCTGCAGTTATAATTAATCTCTTCAACCTTAAATTTCCCGTAGCAGAATTCTCCTTCAGGTTCATGCCAAACGGCTTCGGCATAAGAGGCAATTTTCCTGTCATTAAATACTTCATAATTCTTTACAGGAGTTGTCCATTTGTAATTTTTATAAACTTTTCCGTCTGCCGATTCATACCTGTCGTTCGAAGAAAAATTAATCAGCTCTCCTTTTTCATTAAAATATAGGATTGCAGAAATTTTATTACCCTGGTTTGTAAATACGGCTTTTACAGTTAGCGAATCTATATCTTCCCATTTAATATTTTTACTAATTAATGCTGCAGGAGCAAAGATGCAGATATCGTTAAACAAAGTAACCGTTTCACCTTTATTCATTTCCGGTCCGTATGCATCTGCTGCTTTAAAGAGGGAGGCAATCTTAATCCTCATTGTTGCAGAGGGGCCTTTATATAAATGAAAACCATCGAAAGGAATTCCATATATTCTAGATTTGACGTAAAATATCCTGGCAGGTTTATCAAAGAAATCATATTGTTCGGCTCTGAATTCTAAAAAACTGCTTTGGGGGCTAGGTTTCATCTCTCCGCTCAACACAGCCCTGAAGTTTTGAATTTTTTCCTTACCTATAGCCCCGGAATAAATTATATATTTACGCACAGGCAGCGGGAGATGCTTTATATCTTCCAAAGTTAATATTGACTGCCGGGAAGATCTTTTTAATCCCTCTTCGGCTTCCGCCTTGAACGAATTCTTAAAGCTTCCGGGCAACCTTTCTGCAGCTGCGATTATTAATGGAATGAGCAGGATTATATTTATTACAGTCCCGAATTTTGCATCATTCCAGGCAAGTATTATCAATATTTGGGAAAGGATAACCGCCGGAGCAGCAAGCATCCACCAATAATCTTCTTCAATAAGGTAAAACACTGCGGAAATTATAAAAAGGAATGCCGCAAAAACCCAGAGAACACCGGCAAGTTTTGAAATGCTTTCTTTCAACTCATTAAGCTGAACCAGGTCGAATGCCTTGAAAAACCCGGCAATATGTATCAAGCCGTGAATAAGAATCAAAAAGAAAAAAAAATATTTCATTTTAACTCTTCACTAAAATTAGATTGTACATATTATCCAAATGATTCTTTAATTCCCGGATATTCTGTCTCTGTTTAGTCTGATGCTTCGAATATGTTCTAGTATTCATAATCATATTCATTTCCGAAAAGTGCGAAAAGTATTCCAAAATTAATCTGATACGAATATTTTCCCAAATCTAGCTGAAAGCATAGAAGAAAGCTTAATAGGAAAATCTTTTTCGACGACATGAAACCCCTTTTTAAGTAGTTCTCTGAATGCTTGTTATAAAAATTATTAATGCAATTTACAATTAATTATCCTTTAAAAAATGAAAATTAGGAGAATAAATACCGGAATGTTTAATGCTTAAGCGCCGGAAAAGATTCCAGCTCTATTCAGTAACTCAGCCGCCGCCTTATAAACCATATCAGTCTCAATTTCTTTTATACACTTGAACTTTACATCATCCCTAAAGCAGATTAAAGGACGAGGAGAATAAATGAAGCAGGGGGAACAATCCAAATTCAAGCTTACCACTTTATATTCAGTGTGCCAAGGATGAATATAGTTAGTATTGGTGGGGCCAATAATTGCAACGACTTTCCGTTTCAATGCAGATGCGATATGCATTAAGCTGGAATCATTAGTAATAAACAGCGAGCATCTTTTCATAACGGCAGCATTCTGGATCAGGCTTCCTTTGGAAACCGTAACAGCATTAGGTGAATTAATCATTCTGCAGATATTCTGCTTAAGTTCCTCTTCTTCAGGTCCCCCGAAGATTAGTAATTTTGAATTAAAATCTTTTATTACCTTTTTGCCGAGCAGGGCAAATTTTTCAGGCTCCCATCTCCGCTTGATATGATTTTTAAAGGTCGCACACCCGGGATGAAAGCCGATCATCAGATCATTTTCGGAAATATTCATTTCATTTAAAAAATCCGAGGCAAATTTTTCATCGGCATCATGTAACGGGAAATATAAATCCGGTTCTTCATCGAATTTAATTTTTAAAAGCTTTTCACACAGCTTTATATTCTCCTGAACATTATGTAAGTAATCATCCTCGGTAATCCTTTCGTTATTCAGGTATCCTAGCTCTCGGGAATCTCTTCTTAAATAACGTACCGCAGCCCTTTGTCTGGCCCCAAGAAGAAAACTAATAATATTATATTCTTTCCTGTTGGAAGGATAGACATTTATTGAGGCATCATAATTCCTTCTCAGCCTTAGGATAAACTTTAATGAGGAGAGCCGGCTCTCTTTTAAAAAATCAAAATAGAAAACATTATTGAAGTGTTCGTTTCTTTTGTAGATCTCCTCGGCCCCTTTAAACATAACTACTGCATCTATTGCTGCTTCAGGAAAAGCTTTCCTGAGAAGGGCTGCTGCAGGAGTAAACATCAGAGCATCACCTATACCGGATAATGCAAGTATTAATATTCTCAATTTAACTCTTGTTCTTTTTCCTCTAATAAAAAAATAAGCGGCTTTCACCGCTTATTTAATTAGAAAACTGAAGAAGCTCTTTACTTTGCCGGTATATTGACAGAGTCGGGAGCATTTTTATTCTGTTCAGCCAGGTTATTATATTTTTTAATATTATCCTGGACGGTTTTATCATTGGGGAACATAATGCCGAGCCTCTGCCAAAGATCCGCCAATTTTCTATATTCATGCATATTTTCATATGTTTCAATTAAAATCCTGTAGGGATTATAATATGATTGGACGTCATTAGGATTTTCTTCAATTTGCTTAAGAGCGATAGTCTCTAATTCCTTTGCCATCGCCGCATACTGTTTAGTTCCCCCGGCGGCATGATATAAATTTGCGATTTCAAAAAGCAGGCCCGGTTCAACAGGAAGAAACTTCCTCGGTATCTTCTCTTCCATCGCATCCAGCGACTGCAGGGCGAGCTGATTCTGGTTCTTATTGATATAATAAAGCGCAAGCCTTATGAACCCATTACGGTAGTTTTGAACCATCCTTGAATGGTTTTCATCGAAGAAAATTGTAGGATCGTTTAATCCTCTGAAATTAAATCCGGGTTCATAATCCATGCTGAAATGAGGGCCTTTTGAAAAAAGCTCTTCCCTTAAGACATTTTCGTTTATATAATCTTCATTTGGTTTCCTTTTTTGGGGCACAATACGAAAGGCCATTGCTTCCATTTTTAAGTAATCCTGCAGCCCGATTTTGCTGTCTTCCGAACATGTAACCGCAAAAGCAATCGGACGTTCCCATATATTTGATTCAACAATCTCCTTGACCATCATATCCTGTACCCTGATCCCTTTCACATTTCCGAAGTTGAGCGTCGGATTCATTTTAAATGAAATGCCGTTTAATGTTGATAAAGCGGAATCGGAAATATTGTACTGCTGGAAAAGATCTTTAATGATTTCTTTTTTTTGATTTTTAGGGACAGGAATATTCACACTTCTTGCTTCCCATGGAATAGGCCTTATCTCATCAATCTGTGCATCTGAGAGCTGCATTTTTACTTTACCGACATTATACGGATCATTATCCCTAAGCTGCTTAATGTACCAGGATGTATTCAAGAGACTCAAGTTTACGATTTTAACATCTCTTCTGATTTTTTCCACATCCTGGAGGTACCAAAGAGGAAAAGTATCGTTATCTCCGTTGGTAAATAAAACAGAATTTGGGGCGCAGCTCTGAAGCAGGTTATAAGAATAATCCCAGGGCACCCAGTTCCGGGAACGGTCGTGAGTAAAATAATTTGTCTGGAGCATGTTCACAGGAATAAAACCGATACCGAAAGCAAGGACTCCGTAAACAGACAAATTCCTTAGCAGCTCACCCTTAGCCCTTGAGCGAACATAATCGATAATACCGATCATGCCGATTGCAATCCAGATTGAAAAAACGAAGAATGCCCCGACATAAAAATAATCTCTTTCTCTCGGCTGCGGCTCCTGCTGGTTCTGGTAAAACGCGGTAAGATATCCCATGAGAATAAACATGACCATGAATACCGATGCCATTTTCCAATCTTTTCTGAAATGAAAATATATGCCTATTAAACCGATCAGAAATGGAATTCCGTATAATGAATCTTTTGTTTCCCCGCCGAAGTGTATATTAAAGGGCGCTCCGAAAAAATTTCCTATTTTATTAAACGGGGCAATATCAGGACCTGATTCCTGTATCCAGTCTTTTCTTCCTGCATAATTCCAAAGCCAGTAGCGGGTCATCATGTGGTTCATTTGATAGCGCCAGAAAAAATCGAGATCCGATGAATAACCCGAGTAAACAATCATCTGGTGCGGTTCGGATGCAAACCTTCTTTTAAAAGTGGGGAAATCCCCATACTGCTCTCTATTAAGATAGGATACCAATTCCGAAAAATCATCGGGTTCATTTTCATTCATCGGGGGATGCTGATTTGCACGGATTATCACCATTGCAAATGTAGTAAACCCGATAAATATAAATATGAATGACATGAACACAAGGTGGAGAGTAGGCTTCTTTTCTTTTACTGAATAATGTACACCGAAGCCTAACACTCCGAAAATCAGAAAGAGAAGGACTATACCGATCATGCCGTTATCTCCCGCAATCGCGCTCATGAATGCAGGCACAAACTTTACTATTCCCGGGTAAATGGCAAACAAAACAATGCCGCCTATTATTATAGGGACATAAATTGAATTCCTGGTAAATAGCTTTCTCCAGAATGTTCCCATGATTACCAGGCTTATAGCGGCCATTATGATCTTGAATCTTGAATCGTATGCCTGGTATTCCTCCGGGGTAGGAGGCGTAGTTGTCTTTTGATCGGCCCACATTATTATTGTAACCAGCAAAATAATTGCCGCATGCGCAAGGAAAATCACCGCAGTTTTTCGGAGTGCTTCTTCATTATCAACATATTTCCTGAATATAATAATCATTACGACAGGCACCGCCGCAAGCACGCTCATCAAATGTACGCCAGTGGCAAGACCGATAAGGTAGGCAATCATCAGCAGGTATTTTTCATTATCCTTTTGATCGGCTTTTTCATGCCAACATATCATAAGCCATGTTACGGCCGAAAATAAGAACGTGCTGAATGCATAAACTTCAGCTTCGACACCGTTAAACCAGAATGTATCGCTGAATGAAAAAGATAATGCGCCTATTGCAGCAGCCAAATAAGTAACCAACGCATTTTGAATACCTGTGGGTTTTCCCCTATAGTTCTCAATCAGTTTTACGGCAATCAGGTAAAGTAACAATACCGAAAGTCCGCTCGATAAAACAGAAATAATATTAACCCGGAATGCAATATTCTGTGCAAAAGGAATCATCGCAAATATTCTGCCGAGCATAGTAAAGAAGGGAGCTCCGGGGGGATGAGGGACCTGCAAATAATAGCTCGAAGCAATAAATTCACCGCAGTCCCAGAAAGAAACCGACGGCTGCACAGTACGAAAAAAAACAAAGGTTGATATTAAAAATACAATCGCCCCAAAAATTTTATGAATTGTCCGGATATTCATTAAAACCTCAAAATGGAATTATATAATTTTATTTATTCTCCTGTTTCTTGAAAAAAGCATCAAATTTTGATTTATCCACGGGAGTATAATACTTTTCATATAATTCCTTCAATTTTTTTAATGATACGGAATCAAAATCTTCTTCATCCTTATGCATCTTTAGGAACATCTTGTATTCCTCGGCTTCATCCCGGGTAAATTTTTTTTCAAACTTTCTCAGCATTTCCAAGTACTTTTGCTGATCACGATACGACATATAACCTCCTAAAAGAAATTAGGAAATATAAAAACGTAAACAGCAAAATAGTTAAAGTTCATATAATGAAAAAGGAGAAATCACTGCTTTATTTCATTTTTCCCCATTTGCCAAGTAAATCAGACGGTTATAACCTTATTTTGTTCCTTGAAATGTAATAAGTAATTTTTTGGCCCCGGAATGCTTTTCATTTTCTGAATATTCTTTAATTTATATACTCTCAGGAAAACTTTTTTGAAATTATTGAATACTCTCAATTAATTTATCTTTAACGATCCCGGTATGAACTTTAAGTATTATAAATTCAATAAACCTTACGAGGTTCTTTCGCAGTTCAAGGACAAATTAAAAAGAAAAACATTGGGGCTTTATTATAATTTCCCAAAAGATGTTTACTCAATCGGGAGATTGGATTATGACAGTGAAGGGCTTCTTCTGCTCACAAACAATAAAGAAATGATGGATTACCTTCTTAATCCTGTAAATAAACATGAAAAGGAATACCTTGTGCAGGTTGAAGGTATCCCAGATGAGAATAAATTAAATAATCTCAGGAAAGGTGTACTTATAAAAGGAATCCGGACTTACCCCGCCAAAGTAAAAATTATAGCTGACCCGGGATTTCCGCCCAGAGTTCCGCCGATTAGGTATAGAAAAAATATCCCCACAACCTGGCTGAGCATTATAATCACCGAAGGAAAGTACAGACAAGTAAGAAAAATGACTGCAAGCATCGGGCATCCGACCTTGAGGCTAATCCGAGTAAGAATAAAAGAAATTCTTTTAAATGGATTGAAACCCGGAGAAGTGCAGGAATTGTCTCAGGAAGAAATAATTAAGTTGATGAATTGATCATTCCGCTTTAGCTTTAAATCAAATAAAGGTAAATTTTACAGAAATCTTGCTGAATATTTTCCAAGCATTTGCCTGGATAAAATATTCCAGGCATATACAAAAAAATTCCAGGCATAATAGTCAGCTATTTCCTTTTAATTTTCTTCAAAAAAGCAATTTCCCTGCAGTATGAAGTGGCACAATATTTTTAATTGAATATCAAAAAGGAAATTTGAAAATTCAATATCTAATTAAAGGAGTAATAAACATGAAACGTTCAATTGTGCCATTTCTGACGATCTTATTTGCCTCTATTCTTTTTGCATTTATAGGCTGTAAAGATTCTAGTGTTGCGCCTCCCGATGAAGATCCGGACAAAGCAGCGCTGCAGGAGATTGCTGATGAAGATTCGGCAATGGCTTCATTCGATCCGAACTATAATGAAGAAGATCAATTAAGCTTATTAGGCAAAACCGGAACCCAGATCTATCCTTTTAGAAAAATCTGGCACAGGGTAAGCTCAGTCAGCAGAACTTTTAATGTAACTATAACCGGCGATTCGGCATTAGGAGTTTATTCTAAAAATTATGAAGGCATTCTTTATATTGCAGCTTCATATGATTCGGATGCAGTAACTCCGGATACCGTTATACAAAAACCTTTTGCTTCGACTGTAACGAGGAATATAATATTCGTAAAAATAGGCAATACGGATCGACCCAAACTAAACTGGAGAGTTGCAGCTATTTCACTGCCGGAAGGGGGAACCCAGTCTCCTCATATCGACTTAACAAAGCTTACAATCTTTTTACCTAGCGCAGATACAATGGTAATAACTTCCCCGAATGATTATTATCTTTCACGCTGGCACCGCTGGTGGAGGTCCCTGCCGATTATATCAAGAGGTGAAACCGTTACATTGCAGGTTGAACTCTACAGCGAATACCAGGGAGATGATTTCGTAACGCTGACTTACGGCGCGAATATTCTTGGACTTCATATGGCAAAAAAGAAATTCGACCTTGTTTCTTCAACTCCTTCCGGAACTGGGTATGTTAAAGTTTACCAGCAGACATACAGTACAAATCAGTGGCCCGGATTTTATCATGCGGTAATTAATGCATTCCCGAACCAGGTAATAACCGATGATGCGGCACCTGTAGAAAATGAAATGTGGGGAATTCCTTATTTTGTAAAATTTTAGATTGATTTAAGAAGCTGTGGAGAAAGCCTATATAGGGCTTTCTCCTTTTTTTATGTTTGAACTGATTAATTGTAATATTAATTTGAACCTAAAATGAAAATTGTTAAAAAATATTCCCACTTCTGTTTACTAGCCGGTTTAATTTTAATTGGGTGCGATAAGCCTGCTGTTACCGAGCTGGTCCAGGACGAAGATGAATATACGGTTGAAGTAATGACGGATAATCCGTCCGACGAACTGCAAAGCATCGATTCAATCGGAGTAACGGATAATCTACTGCAATACGCCAGCGTAGTAACATTGGTTGGATTATCTACTTCATATTATAATACTTTGTTAGATGAATCTTCGGCAGCCCAGGCTCTGCTCTTTGACAGGAATAATCCAATTTACTCTCCGGCAGGAGATTTAATAGGCTACCGTACAATTACTCCCGGAATCATAAGATTTTCTGATAAAGTTGCAAGAATTCTTCCTTATAAAATAAAATTCCGCAAAGGAAGCTTAATTGCAGATACAACGGCAGGAAATCAATATATTCTCTTCAGCAGGCAGAAGTTCGGGGATCCTTTCGAATTTCCCTATGAATCCTTTATCTCCTTGAGCTATGCTCCCATAATAGGTCGGAACGGTGGAACCATTGACATAAATACTCCGAAAAGAATTAATGCCGCTGTAAGGATTAAAGGAAAAATCAGGGATAAAAGCCTAAGTGCTGCATTGGAATGGAACAAAGGTTCGAATAATAAAATCGATATAATTATTTGCGGGAAGAAAAGAAGTAAGGAAATCACTATACCCCTGTTAAGATTTAAAACAGAAGATGACGGAGAATTCATAATACCTTCACAATATCTAAATACTATAAGGTTCAATCTTTACGATAAAATAATCTTTATGCTTGAAAGAAAATTAGAAAAAAAATATTCTTTCGAAAGAGGAGATCTGTACACTTTTTCCAAGAGCATTCATCAAATAGTGATAGATATTCCTTGAAAGAGAAATTAATTCTAATATTTATCATGTTTGTTTCAATCAAATCGGGAGCTCAAAGTTCGCTCAGCTTGTCCGGCTATTGGCCGCCGGGGAACGCTCAATCCGCTATGAATTCTTTTGAGTCGAATCCGTCGGCTTATTCGGTGATCAAGGACTGGGGTTTAACGGCCGTTTACGGATCCGAATTTTCTAATGATATAAAAAGTAATCTTTACCTGGTTTCCCTTTCCAAAAGACTAGCCGGTCATGCTCTTTCTTTAAGATATACTCCCGGCTATCAAAAAGAGTTTTTATTTGAAAATAACCAGGTGGTCGCAAAGGGGGATTCATCTATTAAAACATTGAATTCAAGATTTTTATATAAAGAAATATTCGGATTGGGATATTCTTACAAGATATCCGAAAAAATAAATTCCGGTTTTACATTCAGGTATTTTACCCAGGAATTTAACAGTGATGCTTTGGCACTTAATTATCCCACTGATACTACAACATCTTTCAGCATAAACACTATTTCGGAAAAAGAGAATTACTGGAAGGGAGATATTGGGATTAACTATTTTATCTCAAATAATTTATCGGTAAGCCTAAGCTCAATAAACCTTCTAACCCTCAGCGAAGAGAAAATTTCCGCGGAGAATGAAGATTTTAAATTGAAAAAAGAAAAAATGGCCTTAATAGGCATATCATATTTTCCCTCGGACTTATTTAATTTAAATTTTTTATATGAAACCGGTAATTCATTTCAAGCAGGATTTTCAGGTTCTTTCAGGCTTTTTAGGAATGGGAATTTATCGCTGGGAACAACACTGTTCCACGATGATTATCAATCCCCTTACATTGCAGGAATTAACCCGGGTATTTGCTTCTCGACCGATCTTTTTAACGTTACAATTTCCGGGATAAAATATTTTTCAGATAGAAATATAAGCGGTTCATTCACAAAATTTAGAAATACGGGGATTGATAATATCATAAATAACCAGTACAGCTTTGACAAATTAATTTTATCATTTGGTTTCACGCTTAACACCCTGCCGGAAAGGCTGGTTGAATTTGTTAATGTTGAAGTGCTGAAGGAAATTTACCCTACTTTTACGGAAAATTATCTTAACACTCCGTTTGCAGCAGGCCTGGTTGTTAATTTATCCGAAAAACAGATTACCGTAAAGCCTTCCTCCCGCATCTCCGGCATTAATAATGAAGCCATCTATTCCCCTTTTGTATTAATTTCCCCTAAGGATACCGCAAAGGTTTTTTTCTATACCATTATTCCAGATACAGTGAGGAAGGAAAAAACCGGGATATCCAATGCGGATTTTTATTTGACAACAGTTAACGAAACTCCTGATGATGAATTTCAAAAGCCTATTTTAGTCAACAGCAGAAATGCATGGGACGGAAAGGTTATCAATCTCCGCTACTTTATAAAAAATGATTACGATTTATCGATGGATAGCTCCAAGGAAATTTTGAATAAATATAAGATTATCCTGGATACGCTAAGTGAAAAGCTGGTTCCCTTCTACAAATCTAAAATAATTTTTGATAACCTGGTTAAAGAACTAGTTTATGTATCGGATCCGCGTGCCTCTTCCGATTTAGTTCAGTTCCCCCATGAAACTTTAAAATTAAAAGGTGGGGACTGCGATGACCTCACTGTCTGCTTCAGCTCTCTTCTTGAAAGTGTCGGAATAGAAACTGCCATTGTCGATTACAAAAGTGAAAATGAAATCGGTCACGTGAATATTTTAATTAATACCGGGCTTTCCCCTGCCGAAGCCGGATTAATAACGCGAAATGATCAAAAATATTTGGTTAGAAAAAGCAGCACCGGTACCGATGAAGTATGGATCCCCGTGGAAACAACATCATTAACAAATTTTGAAACGGCATGGGAAACCGGTTCCGTAAAGTTTTATAATGATGCAATCGGCAGCTACGGGATTGCCAAAGGTAAGGTCGAAATTATTGATGTCTACTAATTGAATTTTAAAGGTGAAAAGATGATCAAAATGATTTTTTTGCTCCTTCTGTTTTGGGGATCAAATTATGCTCAGTTTATTAAGGCTGAAAAAGTTACCGGGAGCGTTAAAGCCCAGGCCCTTTCAAGTGAAAATTGGGTTGATGTAAAGGATAATGACGAGCTTAAAGCCGGCACAGTTATAATGACGGGAAAGAACTCCTCAATTATTTTGAAAACCGGGGATACACATTTTACATTGAAGGAATCTTCTGCACTTCCGGTATCAAGCCTGAAAAAAATGAGCACCGATGAGCTGCTTCTCGCACTAGCCATGGAGAATATATTGAATGCCCCGAAAAATAACGGCGGAAATAAATCCCAAAATACAGCGGTTTACGGATCAAAAACCGGCCTGCCTACCGCCGATGTGCCGTTAAAGGATAATTCGGAAAGCTTTGGGATAAAAAGGATTAATGGCGCCGTACAGCTTGCTGAAAACGGTTTCAAAGAATCAGCTGTAATTACTGCAAAAGAAACATACAGGAAATATCCCGGTACAAAAAAACAATTCTCTTATAGGATTTATTTTGCAGATATACTTTATGAATGCGGACTTTATGCCGAGGCGCTTGATGAATATACGGAGATAAAAAAGCTTAATCTGACGGATATGGAAAAAGCGGAGCTTGATAAGAAACTTGATTTAGTAAGTAAAAAATTGGCGATTGATCAAGGCTGAGGCTGAGGCTAAGGCTGAAGCTGAGGCTGGGCACATTTAAAAAAGGGCTGAATCTTTAAAAAAGATTTGAAAATCCGGAGTTTTTTCCCGTAATAATCTTATCTTTCTTATAAAATTTTAATATTTATTAATAACCGGGTAAACATGGATTTATCGTTATCATTAGAAAAATATTTTGATGAGCTTTCATCAAACTCGCCTACTCCCGGCGGAGGAAATGTTGCTGCTTTATGCGGAGCGCTTGCCGCCTGTTTAGGCATGATGGTCTGCAATTTGACCATCGGGAAAAAAAAGTATCAGGAAGTTGAAAAGGAGATCAAAAATCTTAAGGAGAAACTGACCGCCCTCAGAAAAAAATTTATATCGCTGGGAAGAAAAGACAATGATGCTTTTGAAAAGGTGATGGATGCACTTAAGCTCCCTAAAGAAACAGATGAAGAGAAAGCATTGAGGCGGAAGGCGCTGGAGAGCTCTACGTTTAATGCGGCGCTGGTTCCTGCTGAAGTTATTGCTGCATGTCAGGAGATTCTGCCGTATCTTGAAAATATAGCATTAAAAGGTAACCGCAATTCACTTTCCGATGCCGGGGTAGCTGTATCGCTTATCGGAGCAGCGGCAGAGGGAGCTTACCTGAATGTGCTGATAAATTATTCATCTCTTTCCGACAAAACAGGGTACAGGGATTTTTTAGCTAAACATGAATCGGTATATTCACAGCTTATTGAAAAAACCCAGCAGCTTTTGGGAGAGATAATTCTGAAAATCAGAACTTGATGTGCGTTGCCTTACTGGATGCTGGATTCTGGATGCTGGATTCTGGATGCTGGATACTCGATACCGGTTCCCGATTAAATTTATCCAGTGTCAAGTATCCAGTATCAAGAATCTTTTAGAAAATTTCAAACTCGTCTCGATTTTTCGGATACTTGGCAGAATACTTGATTTTCAATCAGACCCAACTTTTTCCGCTTTACCTTTATTATTTTTTATCTGCCGGATAGATAGGAATAAAACCGGATTTCACAAATTCCATTAATCTCTCTCATCCCCTCCTTATTTTTACGCATACCCTGAAGGCAGTCAGGTAAAAGTTTTTTAGTAATAATTAAAATAAAAGTGAGGTGAATTATGAGAATTAAAGGCGGTCTGGTTGTGTTTATTATTCTTGCTCTGCTTTCAATCAATTCGTTTGCAGAAGCTAAGGACAACAATTCAAACGAATCTGCAATCAAAGAAGCGGTTACAAATTATCTGAGCGGTATTGATAACAGGGACACTAAAACAGTGGAAAACCTGCTTGCTTCTACAGCGGATGTTATTACCGTTAATACAGTTACCAATAAAACCAATGAGTTTTCTCACGATGATATGATCCTGCAGCTCCAAAAGGGGCAGCTCGGCGGCTGGAAGAGAGATGTCAGTTTTGCCAGCATAGATTATAACAACAATACAGCGGTCGTAAAAGTCGAAGTGACGGATCAAAAGCTGCTCAGAACAAGCTACATTAGTTTAGTTAATGAAGAAGGCCAGTGGAAAATCGTAAGCGATGTCTCTTCCATTGCCGTTAAATAATTATCTCTCTAACTCTCTCCAATCCTGTCAATGCAGGATAAAGGCTGCCCGTAACAAGGCAGCTTTTTTTTAAAGTTTGAACTTGAACTTAAACTTGAACCAACCTTCCTCCTCCCCCGCTTATCTTCCGGAAAAATTTTATATTTGCATTTACAATTTCTATCGAGGCAGTTTATATTTAAATAATCGGATTTGATCTCCGTTTAATTTATTTTCATTAAAAAATCTAGGGTTAAAAATGAAACTCAATAAATATAGCAGCCGCCTTACCGAAGCACCTTCCCAGGTTGGCTCTCAGGCTATGTTATACGGGGTGGGTTTAAAAGATGAAGACATGCATAAAGCTCAAGTCGGCATTGTAAGCATGGGATGGGAAGGGAATACATGCAATATGCATTTAAACGATCTTGCAAAACTTGTCAAAACAGGGGTGAAAGAAGCCGGCTTGATCGGGTTTATTTTTCATACCATCGGGGTAAGCGACGGGATTTCGATGGGTACCGAGGGAATGAAGTTTTCACTTCCTTCACGAGATATAATTGCAGATTCAATTGAAACCGTAATGTGCGCAGAATGGTATGATGCATTAATTGCCTTGCCGGGCTGCGATAAAAATATGCCAGGATCAATTATGGCAATGGCACGCATAAACAGGCCGAGCCTGATGGTTTACGGCGGGACAATAAGAGCAGGTCATTTCGGTTCGACAAAACTGGATATTGTCTCCGCGTTCGAAGCTTACGGCAAATACCTCTCTAACGAGTTTACCGAAGAGGATATGAAGAATGTAATTAAAAATGCCTGCCCGGGTGAAGGCGCCTGCGGCGGCATGTATACTGCAAATACAATGGCTACGGCGATCGAAACGCTCGGAATGAGCCTCCCCTACAGCTCGTCTGCCCCTGCAAATGATATATTAAAAATTAAAGAATGCCGTTCAACAGGAAAGATTATTCTGAACCTTCTCGAAAAAGATATTAAGCCTAAAGATATATTAACACGTGAAGCTTTCGAGAATGCAATTGTTATAACTATTGCATTGGGCGGATCCACAAACGCGGTAATGCATCTTATAGCAATGGCTAAGTCTGCCGGCACAATTCTTACTATCGATGATTTCCAGAAAGTATCCGATAAAATACCTTATATAGCCGATTTGAAGCCGAGCGGCAAATATGTAATGGAGGATCTTCACAATGCAGGCGGAGTCCCTGCCGTGCAGAAGCTCTTATTGAAAGAAGGACTGCTGAACGGAAAATGTCTTACCGTGACTGGAAAATCCGTAGCGGAAAACCTCGAAGATCTTCCGGAACTCAATAAAGATCAAAAAATAATTTTTCCCCTCAGCAATCCTATAAAGAAAACAGGGCATCTCAGGATTCTATATGGAAACCTTGCACCTGAAGGAGCTGTAGCAAAAATAACGGGCAAAGAAGGATTGAAATTTTCCGGGCCTGCTAATGTGTTCAATTCTGAAGAGGAATGCCTGGAGGCTATAGAAAAAAATAAAGTAGTTAAAGGAGACGTAATTGCCATCCGGTATGAAGGCCCAAAAGGAGGACCGGGAATGAGGGAAATGCTTACAATTACTTCTGCCATTATGGGAAAAGGATTGGGAAGCAGTGTTGCGTTAATTACAGATGGACGATTTTCCGGGGGAACGCATGGATTTGTGGTCGGCCATATTACTCCTGAAGCCCAAACGGGGGGAGCTATAGCACTTGTGGAAAACGGGGATATTATTATTATTGATGCTGAAAAAAATACCATTTCTCTCGAAGTCTCAAACGAGATTTTAAACAAACGAAGACAGAATTGGAAACAGCCGGAATATAAATTCCCGAGTGGAATACTTTATAAATATGCCAGAACCGTTTCGTCGGCATCGGAGGGCTGTGTAACGGATGAATTTAATAAGTAATGAGAGATAAACATGATATCTGTAAAATATCTGCTATTATTTTTTATTTGCATTTTATTTTCTTCAAAAATATTCCCAACAGGGGCCGATGAATATTTACAGACGGGAGATGAATACTATAAAAAATTTGACATCCAAAGCGCAGCAGATAATTACGAGCAGGCTTTTAAAATTGATCCCGATAATTATACCGTATTGGTCAAACTTGTAAGGATCTATAATGATATCGGGGAAGATTTTTATGAAAAGAGAAATAAGGAGGAATCCGAAAAATATATAAGGAAGGCTGTTGAGACGGCAGAGTTTTTCAAGGGAAAATATCCCGACAGCGCCGATGCTTATGCATACATTGCAATGTCATATGGAAACCTTGCCTTGTATGAAGGAGGCAAGGAAAAAGTTAAGCTGGCAAAAAGAATCGAGGAAAATGCAAAAAAATCAATTGAAATAGATTCATCCAGGTATCTCCCGTATGTAATTTTAGGAATTTATTACAGGCAGATTTCAAATTTAAGCTGGATTGAACGGCTGTTTGCAAATACCTTTTACGGGGATGTACCGGAAGGTTCATATGAACAATCTTTGGAAATGTTCCGGAAAGTTTTGAAGATTTCACCTGGGATGATAACTGCTACTTTCCAAATGGCCCTGGTTTACAGGGATATGGATAATATTGAAATGGAAAAGAAGCTTCTGAAAAAAGTGCTGACTTTACCTGTGCATGATTTCAGAGATAAATATTCGATTAAAAAATCCAAAAGCAGGCTGGAAGAATTGGAAGGATAAGAGCTGCTCAAAAAATAGTATCCTTACTTGAACCTGAACTTGAACCTCTATCACATCCTATTTCAACTTCAGTTATTTCGCTCTTCATTTTTCTATTCCGGAGAGGATTCCAATTTAAATGAATTATTTTCCGCTTCGCCTGTATTCGAGCATACCGCCGCTTACATTTTTAGCATTATAACCATTTTTCTCTAAGATTATAGTTCCTTTATGAGATCTTATGCCGGATCTGCAGATTACGGCAATCTCTTTATCTTTAAATGGTTTTAATTCGTCAATTCTTTTTTCAAGTTCTTGGATGGGGATATTAATTGCTCCGTCTATCCTGCCGAGAGGCCCTGCCAGCTCTTCCGGCGTACGGACATCAAGTACAACTAAATCTGAATCGTTCACCAACCTTGCTTTGAGATCTTCTACACTCATACTATCCTTCACTTCCTGTTGAGAAAAAATTGATCCGACCCCAAACAGAAAAACTGTAATGAAAAATATTTTAAACATTTTCCGCCTTCTTTCTCTTACTCTTACTCTTTCTCTTTCTCTTCTCACTCCATCCCGCACAATCCCGAAGCGCATCCTCCGGAATAATTATTAAGCCTGCAATTGCCCGAGCTGCAGCCTTTATCAGATGCACTGCTGCTTCCGGTGCTGAAAGATGAAAGTAATTTTTTAACATTTAATGAATGACAGTTCGGGCAGGCAGCTTCCTCCCTATGTACCGCAGATTTATGAAGCACCTCAAACTTGGTCCCGCATTTTGCACATTTGTACTCGAATAAAGGCATTGTTCTTCCTATTTGAAATAATAAAATTTATAAAAGTGCAATCTCCGGTTTCATACTTATTTCTGATTTGACGGAATTAGAGATGAGGCAGGCATTCTTTGCCTTCTCAATAATTCTGACCGCTCTTTCCCTATCCTTCTCATCAGCTATTACAATTTTGGGCTTAAGTTCTATTTCTGTAACCATATATTTTCCGTCCACCTTTTCTACCTTACCGGAAGCGTTACTTGTAAATGCTTTAAAATTTAATTTGGAATTTTCCGCTATTGCAAGAAAGGTATTCATGAGGCAAATATTAACCGAAGCGGTAAAAAGGTGCTCGGGCGACCAGATGTTGGGAACCCCTCCTGCAAAATCGGGCGGAGTTGCAGTATCGATCGATTCCATACCTGGAGAAGAGAGTTTACCAATCCTCCCTTTTTTCCATTCAACACTGCTTTGATAAAAATGTAAATTCTCCATAATCCTAAATGTTAATAAGAATTAAATATTCAAAGTCTACTAATCTTTTATCTAATCTTTGAATCATTCAATCTTTAAATTTTTTAATCTTTTAATCTTTTAATCTTTTAATCTTTAAATCTTTAAATCTTCAAATCTTTCAGTTGAATCATTCATCAAGGCCGAGAAAATTCATAAGGCGGTTATGAGCCTCCTTGGAGAGATCAACATTATATTTTTTATAGCAATCGATTGTCATTTCGACCGATTTTAAATATTCCTGGCAGTCCTTGCATTTCTCCAGGTGCTCTTTAATGTTTTTACACTTTTCGGAATTCATGTCTTCCGCAAGATTCTCGCATATATGATGCATTACATCTTTACAGCTAACATCTTTCTTTTTCATGATCCAAGTTCCGATGCAATTTGTTTCCTTAAAAAAGCTCTTGCCCGGTGCAGTCTTGATTTTACTGCAGGGACTGAAAGTTCTGTAACTTTTCCGGTCTCTTCGGTTGATAATCCCTCGACATCACGAAGCAAAAATACTATTCTGTAATCCGGCGCCAAGTTTTGAATTGCCCGATCTAAAATTTCCCTGGTTTCCCTGTTCTCTACGGATAGATATGGAATTGACGTATGGTCGGTAGTGTATTCATCCTCTATAAAATCCTCGTCATCTATTGAAACAAACTGATGCTTCTTCTTCCTGAATTCCATTAAGCAGTGATTTGCCACTATCCTGTAAAGCCAGGTAGACAACTTCGATTTTTCATCAAACTGGCGAAGCGATCTTATCATGCTGTAAAATGTTTCCTGCATTATATTTTCTGCCCTTTCAGGGTTCCTGCAGATTTTAAATGCAAAATTATAAATGGTTTTCTCATACTTTTTAACCAGCTCAGTTAAAGCTTTTTTATCGCCTGCTTTTGCAGATTTAATTAATTCTTTTTCGTCCATTTGATGCAGCGCTTTAGGATTAGGTTCAGCCCGATAAAAATTTCCT
>DATKLQ010000230.1:0-2110 GCA_035542335.1 Ignavibacteriaceae bacterium
AAAAAACAGCATCGCAGACATTCCGAAGAACCTTATCGCTAAACTTGTCCATATGTGCTCCGAAAATCACCACTTTACCTTTTTGTTTAAACAGTTCGCTTATTTCAACAGAGCGTGCGACGTCATATCCTGGAGAAGTTATTATAATCACTGAAGCTTCGGTATCAAAATCAATTTCTTCTGTGTATTCAAGACAGGTTTCCTTCTGCCAGTCTTCAGGAATTGTTGCACTTATTATAGGCAGGTTATATGAGTAATTAAAAAGAGGGAGCTCTTTGATTAACTTCCCATCCATCAGGCGGTAAGTAGGTTGTAGTATGAAAATCTTTTTTTTCATCCTAAATCCTCATCAGAAGGCGATAAACTTATTTTGATTCCTTTAGTTCCATTGTTTTGGGAGATCCAGTTTTCACCTCCGTCTGAAGTAAGATAAAGCTGACACTTGTATCGGTAGAAAAAGAAAATCAAAATCTTCCCGTTTCATTCGAATTATACCAGAACTACCCCAATCCGTTTAATCCAAGTACTAATTTCGAATTTTGGATTGCGGATTTCGGATTAGCCACACTAAAACAATCCCGTAATCTCCTGCAATCCAGCCATTATTCGTATCGAAAACAGCAGCATGAAGAGAATCGATGCAAAATGGTTTACTTTCCGGGTTAATTATTTTATTAATAAATATTTTTTTTCTTTTTAAAAAAAAATTTTATTAAAGCAATAATTGTCAAAAACTAGTAAAACAATTGTAAAAGATTTGCCTTTGCCTTCATTGATTTTGAAAAACTAAAGTTTCGATAACGAACATTTTTTTAAATATAAAAGTTTATTACAACTTAGATTTCTGAGAAGCACTTTTAGGAAAAAACATTGCCTCATATTAGAAAGGTTTATATGAAAGACCTCATTCAACCGCTCCCTTTTGTTAGCAAAATATGATTATCTAATGAAGAGCTTAATTACAGAGCATAAGTAATTTTAAATATATTATTTCGAAATCATTTGATCATTGCAATTAAAGGACTAAAGATCTACTTCAAGAGATATATTAAAACCAAGCCTGGTGTTATCTTCATAAATTCTTTTATAATGAAATAATTCTGAACCGGGTTCTGATCTTATATACTTTGATGCAACGACTAGCCCTAGTTCCGGACGAAGCTGCACTAAGGAAGTTAACGAAATCATTAAACCGAAATAAAATAATTTAAAACTATTAGTGGCTTCTGTATATTCAAGTAATGCAGGTTCAAGTTTATTAGTTTCAGCACCCCCAAGCCCCAGCAAAAAATACGGCACAACGGATGTGGAAGTTGGCAAATGAAGTTTTGCAATTAAAGCTAATGAGGAAAGTTTATCGGGCCAGAAGTCCACATTTCCATAACTTATACCTAAACTAAAATAAGAACCAAAATTATATCCAATATCAATTCTAAAAATTTGCGGAAAGCCGCCGCCGGCAGCAAAATAAAATGAACTTCGCCAGGGCATATTTTTTTCCAACTCCTTTTGTACTTCATATTCTAAGGAATCGTTCATCTGAGCCGGTGATTTGGTCCAATAGACTTCGACATCCATATCCTTAATATCTTTTTTAAAATCATATTTATATATCATTCCTTCTGAAGTTCTGATTGTAATTGTTTTACCTGGTTCGGTTTCAATGATAGTTCCCTTAACGACACTGCCATCTTTTAAATAGACAATATTCACAAGACTATCTTTTACTTGAGAATAATTAGGCAAGAATATTGATTGTACCACTAAAAAGGAAAACAAAATGATAAGAATTTTATTTTTCATATTAACCCCTCTTAATATTAATTTTTTCAAACGAATAAATTTTTGGATTGCAACCAGGTAATTCGTCTTATTTTTTCTGATCTGCTTCACGCTGAATATTTTGAATCAGCCGGTATAAATCTTGTTCGAGATCGTGTTTCACTCTTTGTTCTGCAAAATTCATATTCTTTGCTGTCATAGCATGCATCATCGCATTTTCATAGTCACCCGATAAGTAGTAAGCCATTGCCAGTTCAAAGTAAATTATTGGATTTTTGACTCCGGAAGCAAGAATATTATCTAAAGCTTTATTAAGTGATTCAACGGC
>DATKLQ010000231.1:0-7023 GCA_035542335.1 Ignavibacteriaceae bacterium
TTTCCTCCGAAAATAACAGCCATCAAAACCGAAAGCCGTTTAACTGAAAGAACGAGCGCAGCAGGTGCCAGCTTCGTTGCTTCAATCTGAGTGTACCTGTAAATCACGGTAAATACCGAAACAATAATGACGAGGTAGATAGTATTTTTAGCAATTGATCCTATACTTGAATTGACGCTCCTTTTTTTTATTAAAAAAACTCCCGCAAAAATAAAAGCATAGAAGAGCTGCTGGAAGGCCATAAAAGTATAAGGAGGTAAATTGTAATTTTTCAGAAGAATTCTGTCGAGAAGAGAAGTTACAGTAAATAAAATCAATGCAATAAAGACATAGGAATACTTAGAAAAATTAAAAAGTGATTTAAAAGGATCAAGGAAGCTTCTTGTATTTTTTTTCATTTCAAGGATATAGGAGCCTGCCACCATCAACAGAATTCCCAGCCATTCTACCGGAGTTAAGTAATCATTAATTAAGAAGATTCCGAAAAAAGCGACCAAGCCCGGGGTTAATGCAAGAAGCGGCAGAGCTTCGCTTATATCAAGGTTTTTTACTGAAAGCATAACAAATAGAAATGCAGCCGAACCCAAAATGGACTTAATAAATAAAACCAGCATACTGAAAGAAAATACATCCGAATAATTTGCCAGAAGGAAAAAGGGAATTGAAAAGAGGAGAGTAATTATCGAAACTAAAAAGGAAAAGCTGAGTGCATCCAAGGAGAATAAAGATTTTTTTTCCGATATTGCCGATGCGGCAGAAAAAACAGCTGAGATAAAAGCCAATAAAAACCAGTTCATTTTTTCGGAAACCTTACCAATTAAAATTTAATTTGAAAAAAATGTTTCGTCCTGGTTCAGTTGTTATGCTTCCCCTTGCAGTCGATAAATGATCCCGGTAGCTTTTGTTAAGAATGTTTTCGATTCCTGCGGAAATACTTAAGTTCATTCCTGAAAGACTTAATAGATTGGAATTAAGAGATCCGTTAAAGACCGCATATCCCGGAGTTTTTATTTCTCCCCGGGCAGTTTCATTTTGCGCCGCAAAAATAATAGAATTTATTTCTGCCTGCATATTCTTTAATAAACCAATTTGAACTCCTATTTTTCCATTTAGAGGTGATATCTCAGGCAGATTGCCCCCAGCGGTAATATCATCTCCTTTTACATATGAGATTGCGGTAAATAAAAGAAAATCAGTAATAAAATTGTATTCGGAGCTTATGTCGAAGCCGTATAATCTGGATTTGCCTATATTGGTTTTAACAAATGCAGCTCTCCCTTCAAAAGTGCCCGGGACTTCCGCAACGAGATCATTAAAGTAGTTGTAGAAGAAGCTTGAAATAATTTTTAATTCATATGAATAATACCGGATCCCAAGGTCAGCAGATTTCCCTCTTTCCGGATTTAATCCGGGATTCCCTACCCGCAATACACCGCCTTGGTCGATATACTGGAATCTTTCTTCCAGGGACGGTGAACGATACGAAAGTCCCAGGCTTATTGTAAAATCAAGCTCTTCTATTATTGAATACTTTAAACCGATATTAGCGCTGTAAGGATAATCGGTTTCCTCGATTTTATCCCAGATTACCTGCTGGCCGGCCGGAGAATTGTTTATGATTCCGTTTGTTATTTCGTAAATAGGATTAAGCGTCATCTCTCCTTTAACTTTAATTATATCTGCTCTGGCCCCGAAACTAAATGATAATTTATCTTTAATAACTTCTTCATCATCCTGGGCGAACAATCCGAGACTGCTGAATTTAGAATCGGGAAGAGGTTTCTCTCCGGTAATCTTATTTGTCGATGTACTAATATTTCCTACGGAATCTAAAACTTGAATTAGTTGATATCTTTTCCTTTCACCCCTGTATTGCCTGTCCCAATAATCGATTCCGCCTACAAGATTGTTGTTTTCACTCAAGAGCAGGTTTCCATAAGCCTGGAAATTGTTGCTCCTGTGATCTGCATTGGGAGTAATTTTAAGTACACTAACTCTTCTTGCAGGTGAACCTGATGCAGCGGCTATATTCTGCACGGCATGAGGAATATTTTCAACATCCCGTTCAATAAACTGGTACGAATATTTAAATGATAATCTATAGAGAGATGATGATATATTCTGGATCTCATATCCTGCCGAAAAAAGTTCGCGTTTTTCATCCGGGTATCTTACATCGGCTATATTCGGAAAAACGGATGAACCGGGAATACCGACGTCGTTTGCTTTGAACAGCTGATAATTAAATTTAATCAAGTGATCTTCCAGCGGTGCAAGGTTTAAATTGCCGGATAAACTGTAATCTTCAAACTGGCTGTTTTTTATTTTTCCGGAAGGTGTCTGCAGATTCCCGGCTTTCCTAAAAGAACCTGTAATTTTTGAGGCCCATGAACTGCCGTTGCCGTATATTGAGCCCGAATTAATGGAAGAATTATTTACCGAATTGAAACCGGATGAGAGATATCCTTTTAATGAAAAAACATCATTGAAAGGAGGCGATTTAGTAATAATATTCACTATTCCGCCGGTTGCACCGGAGCCGTAAAGAGCTGAAGATGCGCCCTTGATTATTTCAACTCTTTCGATGTCATTTAAATCTACGAGCGAAAAGCGTGCGGCTACATCCGTCGAAGTCGATATCCTGTTCCCGTCGATTAGAGCAACTACATTTTCCCTGCTTAAGCCGCGGATGCTGACTTCGGATCCCCATGCTCCTTCTCTAATCAATGAAATTCCGGGTTCGCTTTTCAGCGCATCCGGCAGAGACTGATATGTTTGGTTTCGTATTTGATTTGAGCCGATTAAAAGTTCTGAATAAGGAGAATTACGAAGCTGCTTATCTGTGCGGCTTGTACTTACTATAACTTCATCGAGCTCGATAGGGGAGGGTAATAGGAAAAAGTTTTTTAAGGTGTCCCCGGGAATATTGATACGCTCTGAAAATTTCTCATATCCGAGCTGCACTACTTCAATATCAAAGCTTCCTTCGGCTGCATCTTTAATTATGTAATTTCCGTCAGGATTTGTATAAGCCATGTTTTTAGATGAAATAAAAACGGCTGCGCCTTCCAGAGGCTCACCCGATAAACCATCGGTCACTTTACCCTTCAATGTAAACTGCTGACCAAATGAGGTTGAAAAATTTAATGCTAAGAAGAAAAGAAAATATTTCATTACCGGTTCAATTCATAATTAAAAAGTTAAGAGGGATTTAAGTTAGCGATTCAATGTTCGTTATGGTCGCATGTTAAATCAGTTTCATTCTTTAGTTCCCCTTTTATCAGCTTATTTACCGCATCTTCAATGAATTCCGTATCCGTAAAAATAGTAATAATTCCATTGTTTTTTAAATCTTCAACTACCCGCCATCCGCCGCCGGAGGAAACCAGATATTTACAATCCTTCAGTCCTTCGATTAAATGTAAATGATTATGATGTCCATCTCCCTCTACGTGTTGATCATGACTATGATGCATTCGATGGTTTGTAAACATATTTTCTCTTAATTCGCGGTTTGTAATCCTATCAGCCAGCACTTCAAAAACCAAAAAAGCCCTGCACCGGCCTATATGCCCGGTTACTCTTGTTTGGTCATTTGTTGCAACTGCGATTTTTCCGGTAAACATTTTTTTCTCCCATTATTTTTTTATAATTAGTTTTTATTAAACTTTCTCATTAATTCTTATTGCCTTACCGTTCAGGATGCCGTCAATTACTTTCCTTCTGGCATTTTCAAGGATTCTTCCGAATGTCGCTCTCGAAATCTTCATCTCTTTAGCGGCTTTCTCATGTGAGTAAGCCATCAAATCCGCAAGGCGGAGCGATTCCAGTTCATCTGGCTCAAGAAGAATCTCTTCTAATTCGTAGAGAGGAATCCCTCTTGGCTTAAAATAATAGCTGCAAGGATTACAGCAGACTCTGCGGTATTTCCTTGGGCGAGGCATAATTTATTATGAGCATATGCTCAAAATTAATTATTTTAGAATTAAGATCAAAAAATGGGAATACTGAAATAATGGAATGTTGAGATATTTTAACAGCCTCCAACGATTCGCTTCGATTCTTTTTTCGGAATAATTTTAGTTTGATTCTGCTGAATCAAAACGGGAATCATTTTACTGGCTTTTTCCCGGAACCTGTATGTATCTGCTTCCTGCCGTGAATTAATTTTATCCGGCATCTTAAATTCCAATATTTCTTTTTTGAATTCTACCAGGCTGCCTTTAAGAAAGGCAATATTTGGCAGACCTATTTTCTCTGCAATGACCGCAGCTCTTTTTTCGGAAAACTCATCATCTGCTATAAAAATATTTTCCTTCTTCTCAACGGCCAGAATTTTTTTTGTTTCCTTTTCGAATAAACTGTTAATTGAAAATGAAAAAGATTTAGGCAGGCTGAATTTCTTAAACTCTTCAGGAGAACGAAGATCAATTAACTGCAGGTCTTTATCATCTTTAATCAGACGAAACGCCAGCTCATCTGCGGTCATTCCTTTCAAAGGAAAGGAATTTATGAAATTCCGGTTTTCTGATTCTTGAAGGTATTCGTCTTTAATATCCGGGAGAAAGAAAGCGGAAAATCCCATTATAAAGGCAATGCCTGTCAAACCGACATATAATCTTATAGGTTTAAATTCAGGATTTGGTTTTCCGTTTACTCTATTTTCAATCAGGGTAGTTATCCAGAATGCTCCGATTGCCATGGCGGTAAGTAAAAATGCATAGAGCCCTTGTGAGATCCCTAGAGTATCAAATAGTCTTGGGCTGCCCCAGAACTCTGCTTTATAAAAACTTTCGAATATTGGATAACCTTCGGCAAAAATAAAGACTCCGATAAATGAACCGGCAATAAAATACATTGCATCTATTTTGCCGATAGCTGCAGCGCAAAAGCTTGTACCCGGACAGAATCCGCCGATAACAAACCCTAATCCCATTATAAATCCTCCTGCTAAAGCGGACCAGAGAAATGTGGGATTAATATAAATAAGGTTAACATCCAGCAGCCCGAAATGCCCTAGTATTATCACTCCGAGCATTGCGGTTACTCCGGCTGTAAAAAACACTCGCAGTACCGTGAAATCATATCCGTAAAACAAGCCGACGAGTTTTTTAGATGTCGAAAAACCGGCCTGCTCTAAAATAAAACCGAATGCAATCCCGATGAGCAGGGCAGCAATAAAGTTTAATTCATTTCCTATTATGTCAGGAACTAATGGTCCCATTTTAAATATCCTTTGCTATTATCTGTGTTGGGGTAAGGGTATAAGGGTATAGAGGTATAGAGGTATATGAAGGTATAGCAGTATATAATTCCTTGAATGGAATATTTTATGAAAATTTCAAACAATGGATTCTCCTGAAGCTCATGTTTATACTCAATACTCTGTACTCAATACTCAAGACTTCTACTAGCTACTCTCATATCCAAAGCTTTCTAAAGAAATACGCGAACATGTATGCTCCCCCGAATATAGCCAGCATTGTAAAAATTCCGCCAGTGGACATAACAGCCATCCCGCTCAAAGCCGCACCGCTTGTGCAGCCCCTTCCAAGCTGTGCACCGAATCCGAAGAATAATCCTCCGAATACTGCGGCAGCTATTCTAGTCCGCGCCTGAATTTTTGGAGAATGCTCGAGAGTAAAATTCAGCCTGTTTGAGATTAAACCTGAAATAAATGCACCTATAAGAACACCTGCCATTTCAAATACAAGCCAGTTCTTTAAGGGATTATTCTGATGTTCATCCATGTATTCCGTGTAAAACTTTGCATTCTGTGTATACTTCGGAGCCACTGTTTCTGCTGCGGCAACAAGCCCGCTTTTAACTGCCCCGCTTGCTCCGAGCCCCCGGCCTGTGATATAAATTGTTGCCAGTAAAATTAATCCGAGAAAAAAGCCCGCAAGGTATGGGTTCATGTATTTTGTAGTATTCATTTTCGTTAACTTTTTATATTGTTTGAAAGTCTTTTTCTATTAAGAGTAAGAGAAGGAGAATGATAAAGAGAAAGACTACTTTGATTTATTATTTATAATATCAGCTTATTTTTTATTGTTCGTTTGACTTGCCTGCCCCGGCGAATCCCGATTTAATCGGGAGAAGCCGGGAACTTCTTCTTGAACTTGAACCTGAACTTGCTCTTGAACTTGAACTTGAACTTGAACTTTAGCATTGTTCTCATTGCTCTCCTCCTCTTCCTCCATATCTTCAAATCCTGTAATCATCGCCTTTAAATTCGACGTTAATGTTCTTCCGGTTGTTATCAAATAAAGATGTGCAATGATAAATGCAATCAGGAGAAACGCTCCAATCGTATGAAGAAGAGCAATCGGTTCGATTGATTCTATATTTAAAACTCTGATACTGCCTTTTTGGGGATAGCGATAAAACATGTATAGAAGTCCTGATACAACCATTATAGGAATAACCAGCAGCTTTAATCCTAAATAAACAAGTCTCTGCAAAGGATTAAGCTTACTTAATATGGTTCTTTTGGTGGGGTGGGGAGCATTCCGGAAAATGCCGATTAAATAAAAATCTATCTGTGCTCTGATATTTTTTAAAGTAGGAAGATACTGTTTCCATTCGCCTGTTGTAAAATGCCAGAAGATAGCAAAGATAATCAATGTAATAAATGTATAAGCCGCAATGATATGATAATTAGCTGCATTCTTGTAGCCGAAAAATGAAATTGAACCATGTATTTCAAATCCGGTGAGAGCTAAAAAGAAGATCAGCGCCGCTTGCGTCCAATGCCAGAACCGCTCGAAAGATTTATAAATATATATTTGTTTCGGCGACTTTAAATTATTCGGCATTTTTATCCTCTTTCTTTTTTTTTCTTGAAGAGAAAACTCTGATTGTACCATGCGTAAAAACTCCCGCTATTGTAAAAATAATTATTGAAATACCGGAAGTTTCTATAATGGAAGAGTAATCCCTCCCCGGCATATAAAAATCTTTTAGCCCGGCAAGACGGCTGTTTTCGCGCGAATGGCATTCGGTGCATCCGACGGTAAGGTC
>DATKLQ010000232.1:0-4187 GCA_035542335.1 Ignavibacteriaceae bacterium
TGCTTATTAAAAAACTATGCAGTGCACAGTACCCTCCCCACAGCAGACCAATAATAATGTATTTCATTTCTCCCTCAAAATACCCCTAAAAACTTTTTTATTCCGGCAGAAAGAAAGCTCTGAAGTTTATCTCGTTAAACATTAGCATAAAATTCTTAGAAATCAATGAATCCGTTTTATAGCTTCAAAATGAAAAAGAAATTTAAATTTAGATTTTAATCACATTTGCTATTGTCATTTACTCTTCAATTGTACTGACAAAAAATTATTATTTTCATAAGCAGTTATTTCCGTTTTAGTTTGAGTCTTATTGCAAATCAAACTATATGTATAAAATTCTATTTCTAATTATTTTTACATGTACTCTGAAAGCTCAGGATTCTCTCTTCATTTTTCCCCCTGTAGAGATTACCGCATTGAGACCGGTAAATAATTTTCAAGCATTTTCTATTCTTAAGGAGAAAGATTTTGAAAGCGCCGAAGCTCTTTCCCTGGAAGAATCATTTTCCAAAGTACCGGGAATAATAATCAATGATAGGAATAATCCTTCTTTAGGGGATAAAATTTCGATTAGGGGAATCGGGGCACGATCTTCGTTCGGAGTCAGGGGAATTAAAATATTGGCGGACAATATCCCTCTGACTTTCGCCGACGGGCAGTCCCAGACCAATAATATTGATCTTTATTCGGCGGAAAGAGTGGAAATTCTAAAGGGACCGGTCTCCTCATTTTATGGGAATTCGGCAGGGGGCGTGATTAATTTTCAATCAATGATTCCGCATACCGGCGTATTAAATTTCTCGCCTGAATTTAGCATCGGAAGCTTTGGTTTTCAAAAATATTCGTTTAAGCTCTCCGGAAGTTTTCATTCACATTCATATCTTTTAAGCTTCAGTAATTTAAATTATTCCGGATTCAGAGACCATTCTGCTAGAAAATCATTTCTTTTAAATTCCGTTTATGAAAATAGGCTGACCGCGAAGATCAGAATTAAAGCCGTGCTGAATTACTTTAACTCTCCCTATTTACTTAACCCCGGTTCTTTAGACAAAACTGCCTTGGATAAAGATAGAAGTTCTGTAAGAGAATTTAATAAACAGCAGGGAACTGGGGAAAAATCAGATCAATTTCAAACCGGGGCAATATTATATTTAATTGATTCAGGTTTTAGCTGGGAGACCACATTATACTTTATAAAAAGAAATGTTCTAAATCCGATACCGGGGACAATAATAGATCTGAAAAGATCTGCCGGCGGTTTAAGATCATTTGCTTCAAAAATTTTTGCCGGAGATAATTTCCATATTGGCTTAAATGCCGGAATTGATATTGAGTTTCAGGATGATCTGAGGAAAGAATTTGAGAATAACGGATTGCCGGCTGTTGATTTGAAACCGGCTGAAATTTTTGAAAATCTGAATTACGGAGCAAAGCTGATTGATCAGAAGGAAAATGTTTTTTCCGCCGCTCCGTTTTTTTCAACAGAGTTTGTGCTTGATAAAACTCAAGGGTTTCTAGGCGGTATAAGGTTTGACAGCTATTTATTTAAAGTAAATGATCCATATAAAAATAATTCCGGCAGAAGAAATATGAGCAAATTCAGCCCGTTCGCCGGAATATTTTTTAAACCGTCTGTAAATTCAAAAATATATTTTAATTATTCTACTTCGTTCCAAACTCCGACTACTTCTGAACTAAGCAATAGGCCTGATGCCGAAGGTGGATTTAATCCTGACTTAAAGCCTGAGAGCATTTACCAGGTCGAATTGGGAAATGAGCTCTTTATTAATGAATTGAATTCTTCAATTTACGCCTCAGCTTATTATCTGAACTTCAGCAGCCTAATTGTTCCTTACCAAGTTCAAAATTCTGAGGAGACATATTTCAGGAATGCCGGCAAAGCGGAAAATAAAGGAATAGAAGTTATGATTGAATCAGTTATTTCTGAAGATGTAAAAGTAGATTTATCTTATTCATTGATGAATTTTAAATACAAAGATTATATTGTCGAAGCCGCCGTCAATAATTATTTTCAGTTGGAAGGAAATAAAGTCCCGGGTATCCCGATGCAGAGCTTTTATTTCCGGGTTGAATTTGAAAGTCAATTGGGATTAGATGCAAGTGTAAATTTTAATTGGTATGATAAATACTTTGCAAATGATTTTAACGGGCCTCCTCCGGGAAGCAGTTCACCTAAAGAAAATTTTATAAATAAAGATTATCTGAAAACAGATTTGAAATTAGGATATAACTTTAAACTTCCGCTTTTTAAGCTGGAAGTATTTTTAGGAATAAATAATTTATTTGATATGAAGTACAACGGTTCGGTTGTTCAGAATGCCGCCGGCGAAAGATTTTTTGAGCCTGCACCCGGAAGGAATTGGTACTCGGGAGTGCATGTTGATATTTAAGCACATGCCGGATTCCGGATGCCCGGATGCTGGATGTCGGATATTGGATACCGGATGCCGGATGCCGGATTTTGGGTAAAGCGGTTACGGTAACGATGTCCGTATCGTTAAGGGGTAACGTTTAGCGTAACGTTATCCGCCAAGACGATCTACGATACGGGCTTTGTAACCGATTGACGTTAAACCATGCTCTGAATGCGGATGCCGGATACTGGATAGTGCATGCCGGATGCTGTAGAGTCTGTCATCCCGATGAATATCGGGATCTTCCTCGGAGAAAAGAGATGTATATCGAATGCCGAATACAGGATATGGGATGCCGGATTCCGGATACCGGATTCCGGATACCGGATGCTGGATACTTGATTCTGGATGCTGGATGCCGGAGCGGGATGCTTGATACTGGTTTCCGGAATCGCATATACAGGGAGATGAATGTATTGTGTTCGATATTCCTTTTCAAGCGGTGTGACTGCTTCAGTAGAGCGAATAAGGATGATTCATTTTTAAGAGCGACTATCATTTAATATTTTAAATACGGGGTGTAAAATGAATCCAAAAAAAATATACCGGATTATTCTGCTTACCTCATGCGGAACAATCGGAAGTATATCGATCGGATTAATTTTCTTCGGGACATCAGTTTTTACTCCGGGACTAAACTTTCAATTTGCTGCTGCCGGGCTTTACGGCTCGTTTTTTTTCAGTTTATTGGAATTTAAATTTCTTAGGGAGCAAATATTTGCAGCTATCTTTATTCTCATTTTACAGCTTGTTGTTTTTTCCGGGAAATACATATCGTTTGCCTATGCCGTGCGTGATATTTTCTATTTAGCCGGTTTATTCTTATCTATAAAAGTTTATCATTTATTCATTAAAAAAAATAATCAATTAAAATTGTTCCTGAGAGTTTTTGCTTTGTCGTTCTTCTACGGCTTGATCAATTTAGTTTTTATATCTGTTGTATTTTTGATTAATGCCGAATTTATCTTCCCGCCTTTAGGTTTTATTTATGTTGTTGGAAGAAATGCGGTTTTAATCGGCTTCGGAATCGGACTTGGAATAGATTTTTATTTTCAATATAAGAATCAATTATTTTCTTTATTAAAAATTAGAACTACCTAAGACATTCTATAGGAGTTTAATTCTTAATTAAATATTAAAGATTTCCGGAATTTTATAAGAATTCTGCATTTATGTCATTGCAGCTGATTTTTTCATTTTTTATGTTTAGTAACAATTAATGAAAAGAGAAATTTCCATACTAACCCTGACAATGTTTTTTTTCACGGCGAATATTGCGCTTCCGTTTACTTTGCATATCTGCCGGATGATGGATATGAAAGATACCTGCCCAAATATGGTTCCTAAAAAAGTTTCATGCTGCCAAGAAGAAAACGACTGGGAAGCTCATATTACAAAAGCTTATGATCAATGCTGCTTATCGAAAATTATTGATCCTTCTTTAAAAGAAAATTATATTGGAACAAAGACAGAAATTACGAAGGAAATAGAATCATTAATTCTGAATGACAATTTAGAGCCTTCTATTTTATTTAATTCTTTTGAGAATATTTATTCCGATATTTCCCCGCCTCCTAAGCCGGCAAATACCATCTATTTAATTAATTCCAATCTCCTCATTTAAAACTCCGAAGATCTTTTCCAGGGCTGAATTTTTTTTCTTCAGCCTCAAGCAATTTTTATTTTAAAAAAATGATTTGAAGGTGCTTCATATCTTCAGGAGTTTATTAATGATTGAAAAAATAATTGACT
>DATKLQ010000233.1:0-7092 GCA_035542335.1 Ignavibacteriaceae bacterium
GTTAAGAAAATATCTCCGGCCGTTGTTGGAATTAACGTGATTGAGATTAGAGAATACAGGGATCCTTACAGCAGCTTTTTTGATGATCCATTCTTCAGAAGATTCTTCGGCGACAGGGGGACATACAAGCAAAAAGTAAAAGGTCTTGGCTCGGGCTTTATAATTTCTTCCGACGGCTATATTGTTACTAACGATCATGTGGCCGGAAACGGAAGCGAAATTACCGTAACCATGACAAACGGAAAGCATTATAACGCAAAAATTGTAGGATCAGATCCTGCTACAGATATATGTCTTCTTAAAATAGATGAAACCGATCTCCCCTATGTGTACCTGGGAAATTCAGACGACGTTATGATCGGTGAATGGGTGGTTGCGCTCGGAAACCCTTTCGGGCTTTTTGAGGTAAATAATAAACCGACCGTAACTGTGGGTGTTATAAGCTCAACCGGCATGAACCTGAACCAGATCGACGACAGGTATTACATAAATATGATCCAGACCGACGCTGCAATTAACGGCGGAAACAGCGGCGGGCCTCTTGTAAACAGCATCGGAGAGGTAATTGGAATGAATACATTGATTTTTACGGCAGGAGGAAATGAAGGAAGTATAGGATTAGGTTTTGCCATTCCGGTCAACAAAATTAAAAAGATTGTGGGCGAATTAAAGGATAAAGGAAAAATAAACCGTGATTTTGAAGTCGGACTGAGAATACAAAATATTGATGAAGGAATCGCAAGAGCATACGGGCTGTCGGTAACCAAAGGTGTAATTGTTACCCAGGTAATCGCCGGAACTCCGGCAAGCAGAGGCGGAATTAAGCCGGGAGATATAATAACCGAGGTTGAAGGTTTTACAATAAATGACGAAGAAACTTTGGTGGGGGTTTTCCAGGAATTCCGCACAGGGCAAACAATTTCTATTAAGATATTAAGGGATGGGGATGAATTAACTAAAAAAATGACTCTGGAGAAAAACTCATGATCGACCGCTATACGCTCCCGGAAATGGGAGCAATCTGGGATGATGAATTTAAATTTAAAACCTGGCTCCGCATCGAAATCCTTGCATGCGAGGCGAGAAGCGAGCTCGGCGAAATACCGAAAAAAGATGTGGAGGTGATAAAGCAGAAAGCGGATTTCGATATCAAAAGGATTCTTGAAATTGAAGAAACCACCAAACACGATGTGATTGCCTTTTTAACAAACGTCTCCGAGTATGTCGGGCCTGAATCAAGGCATATACATTACGGAATGACTTCTTCGGACATCCTCGATACCACGCTTTCATACCAAATGAAAACTGCCGGGGAGCTGCTTGTCAACAGGCTCCTCGATCTTAAAGCCGCTTTAAAGGTTAAAGCCCTGGAGCATAAAAACTCCCTATGCATCGGAAGATCGCACGGTGTTCACGCCGAGCCAACTACAATGGGATTGAAGTTTGCGCTTTGGTATGAAGAATCAAAAAGAAATTTAACCCGTCTGAAGAATGCAGTCAAAAGCATAAGCGTTGGGCAGATTTCGGGTGCGGTCGGTACATTCGAACATCTCTCACCCGAAGTTGAAAAGTATGTCTGCGAAAAAATGGATCTCGAGCCGGCTCCGGTATCAACCCAGATTATACAAAGGGACAGGCATGCGGAATTCATGAGCACGCTTGCAGTCGTTGCAGCTTCACTGGAGAAAATAGCACTCGAAATCAGGCATCTACAGAGGACTGAAGTGCTTGAAGCCGAAGAATATTTTTCTAAAGGGCAGAAAGGTTCCTCTGCTATGCCGCACAAAAGAAACCCTGTAATCAGCGAAAGGATCTGCGGACTGGCAAGAATTTTAAGAAGTAATTCAATTGCTGCGCTTGAAAATGTAGCATTATGGCATGAAAGGGATATTTCACATTCATCCGTGGAGAGAATAATTATCCCCGACAGCTGCATCGGGCTGGATTATATGCTGGACCTCACGATAAAATTAATAAAAAATTTAATAGTTTACCCGGATAGTATGCTGAAAAATTTAAAACTAACTAAAGGATTAATTTTTTCGCAAAATGTTCTTTTAAAGCTGACCGAAAGGGGAGTTTCAAGAGAAGATGCTTACCGAATTGTCCAGTCGGCTGCAATGAAAGTTTGGGAAGATCCGGGAAGCAGAACTTTTGAGGATGAATTATTGCATTCGGGAGAGATATTAAAATATTTATCTTCCGAAGAGATAAAAGAAATTTTTAATTACAAAAAAATGCTTAAAAATGTAGATTATATTTTTGCAAGAAGTATTGAAGAAGATTAATTATGGAGGATATATGAAAGCTGGTCTTATTTTTCTTTTTGTTTTATTCATCTCGGCATCAAACATTTTTTCGCAGTCCGGAGATTCGAAATCAGAAACAGTTTTAAAAGAAGGATCGAAAGCACCGGATTTCACTCTGCTGGATGCATACGGAAAAAAATATTCATTGTCGGAATATAAAGGAAAATCCCCTGTGGTTATTTATTTTTACCCTATGGCAGGCACTTCCGGGTGTACAAAGGAGGCTTGCGGAATAAGGGACGACTGGAGTAAATTTGAAAAAAATAATATAAAAGTTTTCGGAATAAGCACGGACGATAAACCGGCGATTAAAAAGTTTATCGACGATTACAGCCTGAATTTTCCCCTGCTGTCAGATGAAAACAAGGAAGTATCAAAAAAATACGGCGTTCTAAAGGATGACGGGAGGGACAAGCGTTTTACTTTTATCGTAGATAAGAATGGAAAGATTGTAAAAGTAATGGAAGTTAAAGATATTGCATCTCATTCACAGGATGTATTTAATACTGCGTCGAAACTGTAAATGCAATGCATGAATGCATGATTGCATGGATGCATGATGGAGAGATTCTAAGATTCACAAACTCATTTCATCCGTACAATCATTCAATCTATAAACATGCAATCATGCAGCCATGCATTCATGCCGGCACTCTATCTCCTGCCCTACTCTTTCTCGTCCAGATTCTCTCTGATTTTCGAAATGAGTTTGTATAAACCGTAACCGGCCAAAGACAGCCCTATAATTCCCCCGGTATTTCTAACTACTTTCGAGTTAGCCAATTTTTCAAGGCTCATTCCCCCGCCCCGCTGCTTCATCTGCTCGTGGGTATATACCGAATCCATAAATTCAACCCGGTCTTTAATCGATTTAAAAGCTATTGTAAGATTCGAGCCGTCTTTCACCGGAGTAAAAGTTATAGCGCATTTTTCAGGTTCGTTCTCATCGATATCTTCCATTAATTCAAAATCCCATTTCCCTCTGAAAATGGTATAATTAACAACACTCCTGTTTTCCTTAGAGTGAAGCGGATCCTTGAATACAAGAACCTTTTTGCCTTCCTCGTTTACAATGGTTTTCGGTTTGAAATTTTCCTCAGCCGTAACCGGTTCATCTTTTTTAATTGAAGAGAGGGGCTGGACTTCATTTGCCTTCTGCTTTAATATATCTTTCGTTTTTTTCAATTAAATCCTCTTATTTACTCTAATAAAATAAAATATTTTGCCTGGAAAAATCAATTCTTACTATTTTAACCTGATTAAATTTTCTTCAGCCTGGCTAAAATAAAAATATTTGAGCAGCATTCAGCAGAATCCGCAACATGGAATGTTTTTTATCACCCTGTGAAGGAAAAAATCAATTTATACTGATTATTATTATCTTTACATTATTGGATATTAATTTTGCATGAATTAAAATATAAAGATTTATATATGAAAAAAATCGCACTTCTTTTAAGCCTGACTCTGGCAGCCATATTTTTTGCTAATCCATTTGAAATCAAGCATACGTATGTCTCGTCAAATGATACTCTCCGAACGCTTCAGCCTAGAAGTTATTACTCTGAAGAAGACAAGCTGATAAATACAATTTTAAACAGGTATCATTATAGAAAATTTCAGCTGAATGATTCACTTTCTTCCGTAATTTTTGATCGATTCATTAAATCTCTTGATTTCAACAGGAGTTACTTCCTGGAATCAGATATTGAAAATATAGAAAAATACAGAAATGAACTTGACGACGATCTTAAAGAAGGAAACCTGGAACCTGCCTATGAAATATTTAAACTTTACAGGGATAGGGTAAATGAAAGAATCGATTTTGTAAATCAAATCTTAAAAAATGAATTTGATTTTACAATTAATGAAACTTTTCAGGCAGACCGGGAAAAAGCTGACTGGCCGGCAGGCATGCATGAAATGGATGAAATTTGGAGAAAAAGAGTAAAAAATGATGCTCTTAATTTAAAGCTTAGCGGGAAAAATTGGGATTCTTCAGTAGAAACGCTGAAAAGCAGGTTTGAGAATTTGAGGCGTGCCGTTAATCAGTATAATGATGAAGATGTATTCCAGCTTTTAATGAATTCCTATACTGAATCGATCGATCCCCATACGAATTATCTCTCCCCGAATGTCTCGGACAATTTTAAAATCGATATGAAACGTTCGCTGGAAGGAATAGGCGCTCAACTGCAGACCGAAGATGAGTACACAAAGGTGGCAGATTTAATTCCCGGAGGTCCGGCATATAAAAGCAAGCTCCTGCACCGGAACGACAAAATTATCGGCGTGGCACAAGGTGAGGAGGGCGAAATGGTGGATGTAATCGGCTGGAGAATAACCGACGTTGTACAATTAATAAGAGGACCAAAAGGTACAGTTGTAAGACTTCAGATTCTTCCGGCTGAAGAAGGCTCAAAAGCCGTAGCAAAAGAGATTAAATTGATTCGAGAAAAGGTCACCCTCGAAGATCAATCGGCTAAAAAAGATATCCTGGAAATTGATCAGAATAATCATCATTACAAGTTCGGAATAATTACCGTTCCTGCTTTTTATATCGATTTTGAAGAGCAGCAGCGCGGAGAAAAAAATTATAAAAGCACAACAAGAGATGTGAGAAAGCTGTTGAAGGAACTGAAGGCTGAAAACGTCGACGGGATTTTAATTGATTTGCGGAATAACGGCGGCGGTTCTTTGAGCGAAGCAGTCCAGATGACCGGGTTGTTCATCAAGGACGGACCGGTAGTGCAGGTACGAAATGCAGACGGGTCGGTTGATGTTGATGAAGATCCTTCTTCTGATATCGCCTACAGCGGTCCTCTCGCGGTTCTGGTTAATAAATTCAGTGCTTCCGCTTCCGAAATTTTTTCCGGCGCTATCCAGGATTACGGCAGAGGATTAATAATCGGTGAACAGACATACGGCAAAGGAACCGTACAGAACTTAATAGATTTAAATAGGCTGATGGGAAAACCCTCGGAGGACCTTGGCCAGGTTAAGCTGACTATCGCAAAATATTACAGGATTACCGGGGGCAGCACCCAAAATCTCGGGGTGATTCCCGACATTTCATTCCCCTCTGCAATTGATTCCGAGGAGTTTGGAGAAAGTTCCGAACCTAGTGCACTTCCTTATGATCGCATTAACTCAACTAAATTTACCAAAGCCGGCGACTTGCAAGATGTGCTTTCCGAACTTTTAAAAAAGCATCGGGAAAGGGTAAAGAATAACCCGGAATATAATCTTCTTCTTCAAGATATCGATGAGCTGAAAACTCAAAAGGAAAATAAATTTGTCTCCTTAAATGAAAGTATACGCAAAAAAGAAAAGGATGATCTGGAAGATAAGAGGTTCAGGCTGGAGAATGAATGGAGGAGCAAGCAGGGATTGAAGCTTCTGCAAAAAGGTGAAAAAGCCCCGGAGGAAGAAAATAAGAAGTCCGATTTTATACTCGATGAAGGAGCAAATATATTAGCGGATCTGATAAATTTAACCACCGGATAAAATAAAGCAGACTTTTATATTTTTAGCGGTTCATTATTTTTTCTTACCGGAGATTCTGGAACTTTTAGGAAAACTGATAAGTGCAAGATTCAGCTTTCAAAAAAGTTTTCAGAAATAGGGAGGATAAAAAATGAGCCGCTTTTTCTTTTTACTCTGCACAATTCTTATAAATCAGCTCTTTCTTATGCCGGAAATGCCGGCCTCGGTAAAAGTAATCCCCAAAGAAAATCATAAAAATACAATTCAGATTGCCCTCCTTTTGGATACTAGCAACAGCATGGATGGGCTCATTGACCAGGCAAAAACTCAGCTTTGGAAAATTATAAATGAAATGGCAAAATCGAAAAGGGATAGTCAGAATATAAATCTAAATGTCGCACTTTATGAATACGGGAATGACAACCTGTCATCGGAAGAAGGTTTTATAAGATTAGTATCACCCCTGACCGATGATCTGGATAAAATATCGGAAGAACTTTTTAAGCTTAAAACAAACGGAGGAAGCGAATACTGCGGCGCAGTTATTAAAGAGGCGGTTAAAGATCTTGACTGGACCAAAGATAATGATGAACTGAAAATAATTTTTATAGCCGGCAATGAACCCTTCAACCAGGGAGATGTCGATTATAAGAACTCATGCCGTGATGCAATTGCAAAAGGTATAATTATAAACACTATATACTGCGGCAGTTATGAGGAAGGAAAAGAGACCTACTGGAAGGACGGTGCCGATTTGGCGGATGGAAAATATATGAATATCGACCAGGACCAAAAAATTGCTTTTATCGAAACTCCCTATGATAATGATCTTGCCTTACTGGGGCAGCAGTTAAATGATACATACATCGGGTATGGATCTTCAGGAAAAGATTATAAGAAAAGACAAACTGCACAGGATGTTAATGCCGGTAATTTGTCTTTAAGTATCTTAGCCGAAAGAACGGTGACAAAATCCGGGAGCCAGTATAGGAATGATTCATGGGATATTATCGATGCACAGAAGGAGGGAAAGATTAAAGTTTCCGATATACCTGCGGAGCAGCTTCCCGAAGAGATGCAGAAAATGAGCAAGGAAGAAAGAACGGCTTATGTTGAAAAGAAAGCCAAAGAGAGAGAAAATATTCAATCCAATATAGAAGAATTAAATAAAAAGAGAACAGCTTTCCTGATTAAAAAGCAGGCAGAGAATAAGGATAATACCCTCGATGCTGCGATGCTTAAAATAATAAGGGAACAAGCCTCAAAGAAAAAATATTCTTTCGAATAATCATATCTG
>DATKLQ010000234.1:0-2811 GCA_035542335.1 Ignavibacteriaceae bacterium
ATGTGCCTGGCAACTTGTCCTACGTATGAAATGACTAAGCTGGAAAGATCTTCACCGAGGGGAAGAATTAGGCTGATTAAATCGGCTGCTGAAGGGGAAATTTCTATTTCGAATATTTTTACGGATGAAATGAATTTCTGCCTTGACTGCCAGGCATGTGAAACTGCTTGTCCGGCCGGTGTTAAATACGGCTTAATGGTTGAAGCCGCAAGAGCTGAAGCGGATAAAGCGGGTGCCGGACCGTTCTTTCCAAGATTGTTAAAAAGATTAGCATTAAAATATATTCTTGCTTCAAATAAAAATTTAAAGATCTTTTCAAAAGTTTTACGTATCTATCAAAAATCCTCTTTCCGGAAATTTCTTCATACATCCGGAATTTTCTCCATCTTATTTCCCAAGATGGCTGAAATTGATAAACTATCGCCGGCTGTATCAGCTGAGTTCAGCGATGAAAAGGCTGAGGAAATAGTTTCTCCTTTAACCGGGGGAATTAAGTCTAAAACCGCGTTCTTAAACGGATGCCTGATGAATGTAATGTTCTCGGAAATTAATAAAGATACTGTTGGTTTGCTTTCCTTCTGCGGATGTGAAATATTCTTGCCTCACAGCCAGGTATGCTGCGGTTCCCTGCATGCTCATAACGGCGATTTTGAAACTGCAAAGAAGCTGGCTAAACAGAATATCAGGTCATTCGGGGAAAGGGAGTATGATTTTTTAATTTCAAATTCGGCCGGATGCGGGGCTTTTATGAAGCAATACGGCGATTTGCTTAAAGATGATCCCGTGTATGCTGAAAAAGCGGCTTTATTCTCCACGAAAGTTAAAGATATAATGGAATTCCTTTATGAAGCGGATCTTTCTCTAAATTTCAACGAATTCAATGAGAGCGTTACTTACCATGATGCATGTCATCTTGCTCATGCTCAAAAAATTATTGATGAGCCTAGAAAAGTTTTAAACAAAATTCCGGGATTAAATTTAAAACCGCTTCAAGAATCGGCCTGGTGCTGCGGAAGCGCCGGCATTTATAACATTACGAGGTATAAAGATTCAATGATAATACTCGAAAGAAAAATGAAAAATATAAAAGATACCAATGCGGAAATTGTCCTGGCGGGGAATCCCGGCTGCATATCGCAGATAAAATACGGAGCCGGAAAATTTAATGTAAAGGTTAATGTAATGCACCCTGTTTCATTCCTTTACAAGCTTTTGAATAGACAATAAATGTACTGCGGTCATTAAATAGTCATTCAATAGTCATTCAATTGTCGCGCATGCATTCATGCACTCATGCATCCATGCTCTTCTATTAGAAAAAAGTAAAAAGGAAAAAGCAAAAAGGAAAAAGTAAAAAGGAAAAAGTGACGAACAATTACTTCCCCTTTTCCTTTTTACTTTATTGATTCACATTACAGTCACTTGCTGTTCTATTTTTATATAGTATCTATACATCAGGTTGACAGTTTAAATATTGTTAATCCATTTTCGGATTTGTTAATTCAAATCCCGGAAATTAGATTGGATGGTTAGTAAATAGAGTAAAATCTAAAGAAGACCGTCCAATCTTTTTTTTAAATGAAAGGAGCATTTATGAATGAATTTCTAAAAGTTTTTACGGAACAGGGATCAAAACTAAATGAATGGCAGGTGCTGCTTAGGAGTCTGATTGTATTTATTTTGGCAATAGGAGCCGTAAGGTTCGGCAAGAAAAAATTCCTCGGGAAAAATTCCGCCTTGGATATGATCTTAGCTGTAATGATTGGATCGATTGCAAGCAGAGCAATAAACGGCTCGGGATACCTTCTTTCAACTATATTGAGTATAGCATTTTTAATCGGCTGCCATGTACTCTTATCATACATGACAATTAAGTCCGGAAAAGTTGCTGGGTTTCTTGAAGGAGCGGGAACCCAGGTTATTAAAAAAGGAGTATTTGATGAAAGAATGATGAACAAGGTTTCATTAAGGAAAGAAGAAGTTCTTGAAGCGGCAAGGCTTCACGGAAAAATTGAAGATCTTTCCGAAATTGAAGATGCATTTTTGGAAGCCAACGGATCGATCAGCATCATTCCAAAAAAGAAATGATATCGATCCGTTTATTTAATTTTCCTTTTCTCTTTAATCAGGGTGACATTTAATATTTCATTCCCTTCTCTTTAGGGCGGCTGCGCGCTCATTTATGGATCTGCGGTAGGAATAGTGTTTATCTTTTTAAACCAGCTGTTGATGTATCTTTTTTATCTTAATATTGAAAAATCCCATAAAAAAACTCTTCGCAAAAACCGGGAATTCTGATTATATATTGGAAAGAATCCTGCTCCCGGGAAATGAATAATTAGTCTGCTCTGCGTGATCAAGATAATATCTAAATGTGAAAAAATGAATATTCAATCTCTATTTTATAATTTTCCCTCAGTATAAAAATTATTTATGGAGGGAAGATGGTTTACCTGGTATTAAAGCTTATCCATGTAATTTCTGTCGTCTTTTTTTTAGGGAATATTACAATTGGAGTATTCTGGAAAAGGTTTGGCGAGAAGAATAATGATCCGAAAGAAATAGCCGCCGCTTTTAAAGGTATTATAAAAGCTGACCGGTTATTTACTATGCCGGGAGTAGTCGGAATAATTATCGGGGGGTTCGGAGCGGCCGGGCAAGGAGGGTTTCCTATTCTAAGTACGGGATGGATCCTGTGCTCTCTAATTCTCTTTATTATTTCCGGGGCCGCATTTATGGCAAAGCTTATTCCGCTGCAGAAAAAAATATATGCATTAGCTTCATCATCCAATTTTGATCTGGAAAAGTATC
>DATKLQ010000235.1:0-2774 GCA_035542335.1 Ignavibacteriaceae bacterium
TTTTGATCCTTTTGTGGTACCTAGTGGAAATGTAGAACAGCCTGCCACAATCGCACCCAATGGTTCAAGAAATTTACAATATAATAATAGCACCGATCAGGTGCCATTCCAGTCACTTAACAACATAGGAAACTAATATGGCTCAACAATTAACACTAGCTACCGCATCAGGCGAAATGCATGGGCTTATCAATACCCTGACAAATTGTGTTCCTTTTGATGAATTTAAAAACTTCAAGCCAGAACACAAAAAGGAAATGGAAAGGCAGAAAAAAGAAAACGGACGACTCGTTAAAGCCGAGTATATGAATTCGCGCGGGAGACATGAACGTCTCACAAAACCTTTTTGCTTAGGTTCTGGAGAACCAATTCAAATTTGGCATTTCATCCCAGGAAAAATTTACGAAATTCCTTTAGGACTAGTCAAAGAGGTGAACGACAAGAACAAAGTAATGAAGAAACGCGCTGGCCTTATTAGTGAAGACGGTATCGAAGTTCAAAAAAGCGGCGCTCCTATTGAGGAAGATCAAGAAGGTGAATGGTTGCACAGGTTTGTGGCCGAAGCGTTCTAAATGTAAAGCCGCTTTACATTTTGATATTTAACATAAATATTGATATGATTTTCCAAATATCAAAAAGGAGATCATATCATGAAAAAATGTATTACTTGCAAAGAAGAGAAAACATTTGAAAATTTTAGTTTAAGATCTAATAAAAAATATTACTTATCTGAATGCAAAATTTGTTCAGGTAAACGATCAAACAAGTGGTATTGGGATAATAGGCAGAAATCTTTAGATCAACGAAAGAAATATTATGAGAAAAATAGAGAAGAAAGTCTTAAAAAGGGAAAAGAAAGATATTTAGCTAAATATAATGAAATAAGAAAAAAAGCAAATGAGAGAAATAGAACTCCAGAACAAAGAGAAATGGCAAGAAAAAGATCTTTAGAATGGAGAAATAGAAATAGAGAAGTAGTCAGAGAAAGAACAACTAAATGGAAAAGAGATAATCCATTGAAATCAAAAGCTCATCAATATGTTTTATGGGCATTGAGATTAAATGTTTTACAAAAGCCACTTGAATGTCAAGTGTGCGGGCTGATTAAAAAATTGGAAGCTCATCATAAAGATTATGCGAAACCTTTAGAAGTTTTATGGGTATGCAAACTTTGTCATGAGTATGAGCATCATAAGGATGATCATGAATGCAGTAGTACAAGTTGATAATACTTATGCTTATATTGAACAAAAAGTTCGTAGATTAACAGCATCTGCGAGTCAATCAAGTTTAACAAGTTATTCTATTCAAGATTATGTTAATAGATTTTATTCAAATGACTTTCCTTATGCAATAAAAATTGATCAACAGAGAACGGTCTATAAATTCCTGACAATTCCCAATGTCGATAGGTATCCAGTCGATGTGAATAATTGTCAGGGATTTCGCGCACCTGTCTATTTCGAAGGAATCCAAGGAAATTTCTTTAAGAATCGAGACCAATTATTCAATTTATATCCTCGCTACCCCACACAATTTCAACAAGGATCTGGTTTAGGTGGAACGATCACAAATATCGTTCAGCCAACAAATCCGTGCCAGATAACAAGTCCAAATCACCAGCTGAAGAATGGTTCAATTATCACCATTCTTAATGTTGGCGGCATGATTCAACTTAATGGCAATACCTACACAGTTACGGTCTTAGATTCAAATAACTTTACTCTTAATGGCATCGATAATACAGGCTTTTCTGCATATACTGGAGGTGGTAATTGGACATCTTCAAACACCTTTTCATTCACTTTATTTGGCAATAACGTAAATCCTTTCCCGCAACCTAATTTCGGGATACTAAGCACGCAAGTCGTGATTGGGGGGATTGATGCTAATGGAAATCCTATTCGAATTATTGACGATGGGGGTGCAATCGTTAATTCCTATGGAGTGGGAAGCAATACCACCACAGGACAACTCATCTTTGTACAGCAAAATAGCGTGGGAGACAATGTCTACCTGGATACAAATAATATTCAACAACCTGCTATTCCGAATCTTTCCCCATTAGGTGGTCAAGATAATGCTAATTCTAATCCACCACCTAATGAAAGTTCAACGCCTCCCGTTCCTTCTTCCTATCAGGTTTATCCTCCTTCTCCACTGACACCTCAATATTGCGGAACAGTTAATTACGTCACGACTCAGATAAACATTCTTCTACCTGTACCTTTGCAGGCTGGATCGCAATTGAATATTTGGGCTGCTACTTATCAAGTTGGAAGGCCATACAATCTTTTATTCTGGAACAACGAATTCACGATTAGACCCGTGCCAGATAACGTCTATCTTGTAGAGGTCGAGACATTTCAGACGCCTTCACAATTCATGATGACCACTGATCATCCTATTCTTAACCAGTGGGCGCAATACATTGCATACGGAAGTGCAATGGAAATTTTGAGAGATCGTCAGGATATGGAGGGTGTAGAGAACTTAAGAGAAGGTTTTAAACGACAGGAAGCTCTTGTTTTAGAGCGTCAGGCGGTCGAAGAAGTATTTCAGCCTAATATAACATTGTTTAATACAAGTGCGACAGGTATGGGCTACAATAATACTGGGTGGGGAATAGGCGCAGGGTTTTAAAACAATGGACACAGTATATAAAAAATGGTATCCTTTAGAAAAAAGGAGCCATTATGAAAAAATGTACAAAATGCAAGGTAGAGCGAACATTAGACAATTCTTGGAAAGGAACGACATACTGCAAGAATTGC
>DATKLQ010000236.1:0-3123 GCA_035542335.1 Ignavibacteriaceae bacterium
CTTGCGCAAACAGAATAGTGATTATATATAGCACCGCCGCCATATGTCTCCGTATTTACAAGAATATAAATCTGATCATAGGGTGCATTAGCCGCCAGATCGCGGACCGATTTGTTATCCGCAGTCATTAGATATCGTTCCAGGTCGAAAGTATAAAAATTTGTGTTCAAGATTGTTTTTTTCCAAATGCTGTCATGAGGCACATCAGTGCCTGAATCTTCCGACGGAGCTTCTATTCCCCAGATATTAAATTTTTCTTTATTCTCTCTAAACGGAGAAGAATTAAAAAGATAACCCTCAAACCTCTTACAATCCTCTCTAAATTTATTCATTTCATCGGCTGTATATCCCTCCGGCAGAATTACAATATCAACTTTCAATGATGGATCTCCGGAATATTGGACCTTGAAATTTTTATATTCTTTATTTCTTTCCTTAGTAATGAAATAATTTCTAGGATCAATAGTATAATTAAACTTTTTTATTAGGATATTCTTCCTGTTCCTGCTGTAAAATTCCGCCTTAACTTTGTTTTTGGGAAAAGGTGCCGCTACAGTTTCGCTGAAAGATTTAACGGTAGAATCAGCCTCGGCGGTAGTCTGCCATTCATTAAAAAGAGTGGAATATGTATGGGAAAAGATTTCCTTCCCGGTTTTAAAATCGTACATAACAAATTTGTATTCGCCTATATTGCGATTATCGATCAGATTTTTTTTTGATCCTCCCCAGTAAGGCTCTTCTTTTAATTGATCCATTGAGTAATAATCGGAATCATGATTGCCCGTATGGTAATAATCGATCCGCAAAGTTTTATTAAAAAAATAATCATCAAATTTAATTTGAGGATATAAAGAAAGCTGCAGCAGTAAAATGATAATTCCGGTTTTCATAATATTACTTTAATGGTTAAAATTATTTTATTTTTCTAGAACCGGGCTTAACAAGCTCAATCCCTTTTTTACAGAGAGGGCATTCTTCCGGAAGATAAGATACCGCATCAATTTTAACCGTGCTGTACTGAGGGAAGCCGAAATTGACCTTCCCGTTGCTCCGGTCGACTATGTACCCTACTCCTTCAACAACAGCACCGCAGCTCTTTGCAATCTCTATAACTTCAAAGACTGATCCGCCGGTAGTAACGACATCTTCGCAAACGAGCACTCTTTCTCCTTTTTCCAGGGAAAAGCCTCTCCTTAATTTCAATGATTTGTCTTCTCTCTCTGCAAAGATAGATCTCTTATTCAGCTGCCTGGCAACTTCCTGTCCCACAATTATTCCGCCGATGGCGGGAGAAATAACGGTATCTATTCCGTATGATTTAAAATGATCGGCAATGTACCTGCAGATCATTCCGCAGTATTCCGGGAATTGCAGAACTTTAGCACATTGAAAATAAACATTGCTGTGCCTGCCGCTGGTCAGCAGGAAATGTCCCGACAGCAGAGCGCCGGTCTTAGTAAAGATATCAAAGATTTTCCTCTCATCCGAGTTCATCGAGGAATTCCTCCATTTCTTTTACAGCTTCTTTATCCCCAATCTCTTTTGCCGCACTTATCCCCCTAAGATATAATTTTTTTGCTTCTTCAATCTCATTAAGATTTTCTTTAAGTCGTGCATACTGCATATAAGCGGGGACATATTTCGGATCATTTTTAATTAAGATCTTGAGAAACTCCTCTCCTTTATCAAATTCTTTTATTGAAATATATTCCAGGGCAATTCCATAAATAACAAACGAATCGGAGGGATCTTTTTCGTAGAATTGAAGGAGTGCTTCAAGTCGGTCAGGCATTAATCAAGCTTTCAATTTTCTCTGCTAATTTAAAATCTTTTCCGGTAATTCCGCCTTCGCTGTGCGTAGAGATCGTAATTTTAACTTTATTCCAGGAATACAATAAAATATCGGGATGATGATTCATTACCTCAGCGGCATTTCCGACCTTGTTTACAAAATCCAAAGCGGCTTTAAAGTTCTTGAATTTAAATTCTTTTCCAATCTGCTTATCTTCAATATTCCACCCTTTTAATGCTTTCAATTTCAAATTAATTTCATTTTGATCTAATAAGCTCAATCCGTCCTCCGGCAAGTTATTCAATCATTACATTATAAAAATAAAAAAAGCGTATTAAAAATAATACGCTTTTAATCAAATTTACCAAACTATTGCAGAATTTATGCTTCGCCGGAGTCTGTCTTTTCTTTCTCCTTATCGGGAATATCGGAGCTTTCATCAATAAAAGTTACTTCATCCAGATTTTCAAAATGTTTAGCAACTATTTTAGCTCCTTCTTTAAAGGTTCCGCGGAGTATTTCTTCTGCCAGGGGATCTTCAAGATACTTTTGGATCGCCCTTCTTAAAGGTCTTGCACCGAATTTCGGATCAAAACCTTTTTCGACAAGGAAATTCTTGGATGTATCGTCAAGCGAAAATTCCATTTTATTATCATGGATATTCTTTAAAAGATCTTTTATTTCAATATCGATTATTTTAAGAATGTCTTCTCTTTCTAGATTCCTGAAGACAATTGTTTCGTCAATCCGGTTTAAGAATTCGGGATTGAACAGCTTTCTCATTGCTTCTTCGACAGTATTTTTAAGCGATGAATATTTATCTTCCGGCTTTTCACTTCCGAATCCATAGGAACCGATATTTTTTATATCCCTTGCGCCGATATTGGAAGTCATTATTATAATCGTATTTTTAAAGTCGACTTTCCTTCCGAGGCTATCCGTAAGAACTCCGTCATCCAATACCTGCAGCAGAATTCCGAATATATCCGGATGAGCTTTTTCTATTTCGTCGAACAGAACCACCGAATATGGTCTTCTTCTGACCTTCTCGGTAAGCTGGCCGCCTTCTTCATACCCGACGTATCCCGGAGGGGCGCCTACCAGCCTTGAAAGCGAAAACTTTTCCATGTACTCGCTCATATCGATTCTAACCAGAGCATTTTCCGAATCGAACAGATATTTTGCAAGCACTTTGCACAATTCAGTTTTACCTACGCCTGTGGGACCTAAGAACACAAAGCTCCCGATTGGTCTGTGCGGATTCTTCAATCCGGCTCTGGTTCTCCTAATCGCTTTGGTAAGCTTTGAAACCGCTTCATCCTGTCCGACTA
>DATKLQ010000237.1:0-5697 GCA_035542335.1 Ignavibacteriaceae bacterium
CTCTGCAATTAAATTCCCGTTTTTTTTGATTGTATATGAATGGAAAAAGTAAAAATTTGTGGTATCCCAGGAGATGCGGGCATTTTTATTTTGAAGCGTTACCAGAATGTTTGTCGGAGCTGCTGCCGGAGTATTATCAAAGATCAGGCTCGTTTTATAAATGTAAAAAGCATCAGTTAGTAAGCTAAGAAGACCAAGTGAATCAGCTATAGCTGGTTTTTTAAATACACAGAAAATAAGATCATGGTTTCCATTATTATATCCTTTTGTATCAATACGAATCTGGTAGCTTCGCTGCGGTAAGTTTGTGAAGTTGATATATTGGCTTCCCTTTACTGAATCAACAAAGGCTGTAATACTGTCAACCATTTCAACAAAATCGGGAATAAATTGAAGGTCAATAATTCCTGTCACGATTTGATCTTTCGAAAAATTACTAAGAATCGCCGTTTTATATTCTATTGTTGGGGAATGCGCATCTCTATTTTCGTAAGGTTCGGGTTCACTTAAAAGATTGCAGGATTGAACCAGAATTATGACTGCTGCAGAAATGATTATATAGAAAACAGGCTGTATTTTTTTTAGAATCATGAAATTACTTTATTCATTAAGTTCGCTTAAATTATAAACCGTTTTTTCTTCAGATAAAATCTTTTCATTTATTTTATTTATAAGATCGAATTGCTCCCTTTGACTTTTCCTTTGTTTTTTTTACCGGAAATATCTGCTGGATTGAGAGAATAGATGAAATTTTTTCCCGCTTACCCCATTATTAAATATTTACTAAGAAAACGATAAATCGTTATTGAAGTTAATTAATGGAAGAAATAATAGCAACAGTTTTTTTTTATTGTAATCGGGATTTTTATGAGAAATAAAAAATTTTAATTGTAAAAGTGAAAAATTCTGATAGAAAAAAGCCATCATGATTTAAATAACAGGATTACTCGTTCATTTTTTTTATTTAGATAAATAAAAATAAAAGTTAAAAGAGAAATAATATGAAAATTGCAGTAATAGGATCCGGTAATATCGGTGGCCGCTTAGCTAAAGTTTGGGGAAAGAAAGGACATAGGATATTTCTAGGATCAAGAAACCCTGATGAACAGAAGGTGAAAAAACTGACTGCAGAGAGCCTGGGAAATATTTCGGCCCATACACAGGAAGATGCCGTTAAGCAGGCAGACATTATTCTTATGGCGGTCCCGGCTTCGGCTGTCTACGACACTGTTAAGGAGCTCGGAAATATTAAAGGAAAAATTATTATCGACGCTATGAATGCTATTTTCAGGAAACCTGAACCTTACAGCAAAACAAGCGAAGCAATTATTGCTGCATCCGGCAACGATCATATCGTGAAGTGCTTCAATTCCGTCGGCGCTGAGAATATGGACAATCCCAAATACGGAAATGAAAAAGCAGATATGTTTCTTTGCGGGAATTATGAAGAAGATAAAAAACTTGTCAAGCAGCTCGCCGAAGACTGCGGCTTTAATGTATATGATATCGGAGGCATTGATAAAGAACCTTTAACTGAATCTGCCGCGGGTTTGTGGAGTAGCCTGGCAGTGGGAACCGGTCTTGGAAGAAATATTGCATTTAAAATTTTGAAAAGGTAAAAAAAATAATATGAATGTAGAAATATTTAATAAACCTATCAGCTTCAGCATTTATGGATATTCCGGTATTGTTAAAAATAAAAGCTATGTTGAAACTGCATTCGGACTGATGGATAGAATGTGGCAAATAGTTAAATCAAATAACCTGTCCAACAAAGGATTGAATATCTGGATTTATGAGCCAAGTGAAAAAATATTTGCCGGCGTAGAGCTGAATCATCCCCCTCAATGGGATACAGGGCTTGAGCAGAAAAATATTACCCTGCAGAAATATGCGTATTATAAACATGTAAGTCCCTACAGCTTAATCAGCCAGGCCGGGAAGATAATGAATGATGAGCTGGAAAAGAAAGGATTTAAAGCTGGTTTGCCTTATCTGGAAATTTACGGACATTGGACGGAGGACGTAAATAAATTGGAGACAGAGCTGATATTCAGCATAGAGTAGCCAGGAGGAAATATTTTCTTTAGGTCATGAAATGGTAAATACTATAATTTCAGATTATTATTTTCGTCTAATTCCCAGAATGGATTGTAAGCAATCTCAAATAAATGCCCGTCCAAGTCTTTAAAATAACCATTATATCCACCCCAGAATGCTTTCTGTGCCTGTTTTACAATTTTTCCCCCTAATTTCTCAACCTTATCAAGTATTTCTTCGACTTCTTTTTCGGATTTAGTGTTATAGGATAAGGTCAATCCTGAAAATCCTGGTTTTGTATTTTTTACATGCGCATCTTCAGCAAGCCCTTCCCTCGAGTATAGAGCCAGAGTAATCCCTCCCAGCGGAAATAGAGGAAGGTTCTCCAAACTTTTTTTTGACATTTTCCAGCCCAGTCCCTCATAGAAACTCAGTGATTTTTTTAAATCATTAACCCCAAGTGTAATGAGATGCAGTTTCTGCTTCATTAAAATCTCCTTTGTTCTTTTTATAATTCTCCTATCAATTGCTTACTTAAAAGGTACTATTTATTCTAGCCCGGCTTTTTCACTATAATTATAAGATGCTTTGATATTTCCATTTTTATCTATCAGCAGGAGTGCAGCACGTCCCGGTTCAAGTGAAGTTCTGCAAGTTTTTCCGCTTAGCATATCTTTAAAAATTACAGATTGAATCGAAGAGCTTTCGGAAGTCAGAACGTATAAAGTCGCATCAGGCAGTCGGGTAGGGGAAATCAATATACCGGGATCTTTTATAGCTGTTTCATAAGTCCCTTTAACCCCGGATTTTTCGATTGCATACCTGTAAACTTGGCCGGTTATATCCAATTGGTCTGCAAGCTCCAGAGGCAGCGCTGAATAAAAAACCCTTCCCTTTCCATAGGTTATATCTACAAATGTTTTACCATCCTTAAGGAAGCCCCGTTCAGCATATGTTGTTTTATCACCGGAATAAGTTAAATAACCTGATCCGCCGGGCCATGTTATTTCGTTTTCGCGGGTTCCAAGTAAACCGTTTGAATAACCGAGATTCAATTCATTAATTCTTCTTAAATCAGTTAACCAATGTTCATCGGCATCAATCCTTCCGGAAATCATGAGAGTTGTACCGGACTTTACTTTTGCCAATAGTTTATTCCAGGCTTCTTTTGAAAAAATCCAAGGTGCCGGTACAATTATTAATTTTACCTCGGGCAGTTTATCAAGCTCATACTCGCCTATTGTAAATGCAGTTGCACGGGCAAATTGATATAATGCCCTTATTGATTTCTGCTGAGCTTCGATTCCCCATGATCCGAATGTCGAAAGCTGCAGAGAATGGGGAAGAACTATTGCAATGTCGGGTAACAGAGCACTATCTGAAAAAGATTCGGCATCCTTCGCGAATTTAGCAACTCCCTTTAAAATTTCCGTCCATTTTTTATAGGACCCATCCCGCCGCATGAGCCCGTGTACATCGGTGTGAGTCCAATCCCAGTAAAGCACACCGGCGTTTGCATTGGCAAAAGCGAGCGCAAGCTTTCTTTCGAGCAGCGGGCTTCCTTTAATCTCATCCCAGCGCTGTGTTCCGTCCATTGACAAGACAGGCTGGATATTTGTTTCTTCTATCAGGTTAGGCTTAAAAGGTGTTTTTGCGGCGGCAGAACCCCAAAGCAATGCATCATCCCGCCACCATGTATGATTGCTTGTATAACCCACTCCGGTATTTACCCAGAAATGGTTGAGCAGGCGATCGGCTGTACCCCCCTCATCCTGTCCTACTGTAATAATTTGCTCTGCCCCGGTGGATCTTATTACCCTGAACATTTTATCCACCCATCTGCTGAAAGCATCCTGTGCAAAATGATTGAAATCTACAGCTCTAATAGTTCTTGAATTTCCTGATCGAACGAGTTCCAAATCCTCAAATGCAGGCACGGGCACTTGTTCAAAAGATCCTATTTCATCGGGAGTTGCTCTCCAAACTTTCCGGAGGCTGTCAATACTTATATACTTCTTCTTTAGCCAATTCTGCCATGCTGCTAACTCTAAAGGATCCCCGTTTGGTGAATTACCTTTCCACAAACGTTTCGGATTATTGAAGCTCGGTTCATTAATCAGATCAAAGCTTAAGAAAGGGACACTTCTGAAACGTGATGTTATGGCAGCAACATAAGCCGACTGCACTTCTATTGCAGCGGGATCGAGGTAAGGATTCGAACCGTACCCGATGAGGTTTCCTTCCTGTCCGTTTCCCTGCTGCATCTCAGTCTGGGGATCGAATGCAAAAAATGTAAAGATAACCTGGAACTTATGACGGGCGGCTGCATGGAGGAATGCTTCGATTGCATTTAAAATCCTCCCGTCTGCAGATCCGGTTACAGGATCAAGGTACCTTATTCGGTTGAGCCAGATGCCTGTACGGACAGCAGTTAGGCCCAGCCGTTCCATCTCGGTAAAATCTTTTTCCCACACCCATGGGTTCCCACCGATGCTTCCTCCCACAAAAAATCCGGATGTATAGAGATCGGTTGAGAAATAATTTACACCTACCGGCAGGTATGGTTTCCCGTTAAGCCTGAAATAATCTCTGCCGGCTTCCAAGTGGCTGCCGGATTGAAGCAGTAATGAATCCCTGACAACTATTCCCGATGAATATTGTTCAAAGACTGTATCATTATTTAATAATGTTCCCCGGAGCTCGTAAAGGCTTTTTTCATTTAAAGGAACTGCAAGCCCGATTTCTTCATTGAGTTTTTTCCCGCAGGGTATGAACCTGGAAGCTACTTCTTTTGAATCCTTTAGCAGCTGCAAAGTAAGTTTTGAAAACTTCCCGGATTGTGCAATGTCGACTGAACCGGTTATATATCCTCCCGCAGGAATAGTAAGCTGCTGTATATCGAACCAGATCCTAACACCTCCTTTGGAAGCATACACAGCGGATCTCCGGATCAGGTCAATGCCGGTTTCCGATTCCCAATATTTTAAATCTGCGTCAAAATTAAGATACACTCTTCTTCTCGGCTGACTGTACCAGGTAAAATCTTCGGCAGTTACAGGTGCGGCTATACGATCGCCTTTTAAATTCACAAGGTAGATAAGGCCGCGGTAGTTTTCCCCGTACCCGGCATTTACAAATACTCGCAGCGGATTCAGCTCAACTCCCTTAAAAAAAGGAGCATTCTCATCATTTTCCGGATAAAGATTTTTTTCCAATCCTATTTCATATGAATATTGAATTCCAATTGCTTTAGAATATGTATTCCCGGAAACATCAAAAATCCATTTTTTCTCTTTTAAATAGACAGGCATGGTTAAAGGGCGTCCGCCGATAATAAGCAGATTTCCTCGGGAGATATATTTATTTATCGATTCCCATGCATCCTTCGGAAATGCCGATCCGTAAGGCAGGATCAGTAAGTCTCCCTCTTTAAAAGTAGTATCATTCATTAAAGATTTTAAATCTGAAAAGAAAGGTTTTAATGATGACAGTGCCTGTTCGAGCGCTGCCCTGGTTATCAATGCATTTTCCGAAGAAGGAAACCTGTTTTCATAAAAGACTATTGTTTTGGAAAAGCTCTGAGGAGTGAATAAAAAAATAATATTAATAAAAAATAAATAAGAAGATATCTTTTTAAGCATGGCAGTTCCGTATAAA
>DATKLQ010000238.1:0-14483 GCA_035542335.1 Ignavibacteriaceae bacterium
ATTTAAGTTTAATCCTGCTACGCCGGCTGGGATCCATTGATTCTGAGGTAGAGAATCTGTCTGGGCATATAAACCAGCAGATAAAAGAAAGAAAAGTAAAAACTTCTTCATTTTAGCCCTCACTTTTTCAAAGAATGGAAGGAACAAAAATGTTTCAAATATTCATTGGAAGATAAACTTAAATCTGAAATAAAAAAAACGGTTAGTAAGCTAGCTCAAGTAATAGGATTGAGAACAGCGGAGTAATAATACTGAATCCTTTTAGTGCCCCTTTAGAATCATTCTTCTCTGTCAATATCTTTGCCTGCGTACACTTTAGAAGTTGAATTGGGCAAGCGTTCAGAATTCAGCAATGCCCGGACAAGATCTTCCATTTTAAATGGTTTGATAATATAATCTTCCATCCCAGACGCAAGATATTTTTCATGATCATCTTTCATAGCATTAGCAGTCATAGCAATGATGCGGGGCTGCTGATCTTTTGGGAATTGATTTCTTATTTCTAAAGTTGCCTGAAGACCGTCCATATCGGGCATTTGTATATCCATAAGTATGACATCATAAGGCTGTCGTTTCAAAGCCTCAATGACTTCGATACCGTTAAATGCAAGATCTGCCCTGTAACCGATTCTTTCTAAAAATCTCAAGGCAACTTTCTGGTTAATAATATTATCTTCTGCTAGAAGAATACGCAGAGGATGCTTTTCGGCAATTCCCGAATCAAATACTAATGGTGTAGTCTCAACCTGTTTTGAAATCCCTTCATTTTTAGACAGAACGGTAATTAAAGCATTGTGCAGGTGAGATAATTTAATAGGCTTAGTAAGTGTTGCGGCAAAAACGGAAAAATCCGCCTTCTTTTCACGGTAGCCGTAGGAGGAAAGCAGAATTAGAGGAAGATTCTTACATGGATCTATTGTGCGGATTTTTTCTGCAAGCATGTGTCCATCCATTGCGGGCATATGGAAATCAAGTACCGCAAGATCGAATTTAGCTCCTTCCTGCAGTATCTTAAGAGCTTCAGGCCCGGATTCGGCACATGTCGGCTTCATTTCAAGCAATTCGGCTTGTTTAAAAAGTATTTCTCTGTTAGTCTTATTATCGTCAACAATGAGTATTCTTTTATTCAATAAAGCAGAGATATCCCGCGTAACCTGCTTTTCGACCGAAAGTTCGGCTAATATTGTGAAATGGAAAGTAGTGCCTTTGCCAGGATCACCGGAACTTTCAAACCACATAGTCCCTCCCATAAGCTCGCTCAACTGTTTGCTTATCGCAAGGCCGAGACCTGTTCCGCCAAATTTTCTAGTAGTAGAGGCATCAATCTGAGTGAAGGATTGAAATATTCTATCCTGTTTATTAAAAGGAATTCCGAGCCCGGTATCTCTGACGGAGAAATGGAGCTGATAAGCGTAGTTATCTTTAAGCTGACCATTAACGGATACAACCACTTCCCCTTGGTCAGTAAATTTTATAGCATTGCTCAGAAGGTTGACAAGGATCTGCCGAAGCCTTGTTACATCACCTATAACTTTAGAAGATAATCTTTCATCCATTATGTAGGCTAGCTCTAGATTTTTATCCAGTGCTCTGGAAGCAACGAGATCCAATGCCTCTTCTACACATAGCCTTACATCAAACGGTTGTTTTTCCAGTTCTATTTTCTGGGCTTCTATCTTTGAGAAATCCAGTATATCGTTTATAAGAGTTAATAAAATATTTCCACTGCCATTGATAGTCTCAACGAAATCCTGCTGTTCTTTGGTAAGGGATGTTCCCATTAGTAAACCGGTCATTCCGATTACTGCATTAAGAGGAGTACGTATTTCATGGCTCATATTTGCCAGGAACTGCCCTTTTATCTTATTTGCTTTCTCGAGCTCTTTATTTTTATGTTCCAGTTCGTCGTAAGCCTCTTTCAAAGCCTCTTCAGCCCGTTTTTTCTCGGTAACATCTCTGTCAATACCAATAGTATATTTTTTACCCTGCGTCATTATGGGTGCAGCAGCATACTCAATTACATTATCTCTGCCGTCGGGTCTCATCCATGTAAAAAATCCCTGGAATCTGATTCCTTCATTTATATACTTATCATTTTTATCAGTCAAATTTTTTGTTAATCCGGCTTCTTCCAAATTTGCAATCCTCAGAAGCTCTTCACGGCTTCTACCCGACATTTCAGCATAACGTTCATTACATTCGATAAGCCTTCGTTTGCCCGGTTCATAGTTTTCTTCAAAAATACTGATTCCGTCGAAGGCGTTCTCAAAGATTGATCGGAATTTTTCCAATGATTCATTTAAAGCAGTTTCTGCTGCTTTCCTGTTTGTAATATCACGGCTTAGACCGATTATTCCCTTAATCTCACCATCCTGCCATAACGGTATCTTGCTTGTAAGACTCCATCGCACCTCACCAGTTTCCGGATCTACAGCTGCTTCTTCTTTATCAATCATAGATTCGCCGGTTTGAATGATTTTCATTTCGTCGGCATGATATTTTTCTGCAAGTTCCTTAGGATGATAATCGAAAGTTGTTTTTCCTAAAACATCCTCCTGGCTTTTTGCACCGATAGAATTTAAATGAGCTTTGTTATTGAGAATATATTTCCCTTCAGAATTCTTGAAATTAATAAGGTCAGGAATGCTGTCAATTAATGTTCTTAATTGAGTCTTTTCATATTGAATAGCTTTTTCCATTCTTTTTTGTTCGGTAACATCTCTGTCTATTTGAATGCTGTAAATGTTTCCATTCATTTTAATCGGTACAGCCGCATATTCAATGATGTTTTCCTTTGCATCCGGTCTGATCCAGGAGAAGGAGCCTTTAAATGCAACATTTTGCTTAATCGATTCCTTATTCTCTTCACTCAAAGGTGTAGTCCAATCACAAGTATAACCATAGCTCAACAGTTCTTCTTTTGTTCTGCCTGCCAATTCAGCAAAACGGGCATTACATTCTATTAATTTTCTTTTTCCATTGTCGGTATTCTCTTCAAATATGCTGATTCCATCGAATGCGTTATCAAATATTAGCTGGAGCTTTTTGGCTGTCTCACGCAGGGCCTCTTCGGCTTCCTTCTGTTGAGTTATATTCCTGCCGATTCCTGCCAACCCGATAATTTCCCCTTTATCATTTAGCAAAGGAACTTTTGTAGTTAAAAGCCATTGCTTATTCCCTTGAGCATCTATAAAATATTCTTCCCTGTTAATCACCGGTTTACCTTTGGTTAAGACCGTCATATCGTCGGCATAAAATTTTTCTGCTATTTCTTTCGGAAATAGATCGAAATCAGTTTTGCCTACAACTTCTGCTTCAGTCTGAGCTCCGTTTATATGAATGTCGGCAAGATTTGCAATAGTTTTTCTGCAATCCAGATCTTTTACGTAAATCACGTCGGGAATATTATCTATTAATGTTCTCAGGAGAATGCGTTCCTTTTTAAGATTTTCTTCAGCTAATTTCTTTTCGGTAATATTTCGTGCAATCCCGATTAATCCGACAATATTCCCTTTAGAATCCTTAAACGGCAGCTTAGATGTAAGCAGCCAATGCACCTTATTGTTTGAATCTGTAAAAAATTCTTCCTTGTTCATAAGGGGTTTGCCGGTTTGGATTACCGAAAAGTCGTTCGCATAAAATCCTTGGGCAATTTCCTTCGGGAAAAATTCAAAATCGGTTTTTCCTACGGCTTCTTCTTCGGAGTTAAGCCCCATGTTTTGCAAATCAGCCAGGTTGGCAATTATTTTACGGCCTTCTTTATCCTTGGCAAAAATTGCATCAGGAATATTATCAATTAAGGTGCGGAGCAGAACACGTTCACGGTGTAAATTTTCTTCAGTTTGTTTTCGGTCTGTTATATCTTGGTTGATTCCGAAAATTTTAATTGTCTTTCCCTGTTCATCTTTCACTATATAAATATTAACGTTTAGATATCCGGTTTCGCCGTCTCCGTATATTATCCTATGCTCGAGCTGCTGAGAGTAATTTGGATCCGAAGTCTCAATTGCCTTCTCTGTTTCAGACTCAATGACCAGCTTATCATCGGGATGCAGAAATCTTTTGGCATACTCGGATGCCGGCATAGTATAACCGCCCTGTTTTTCAGCGTTCGTTCGAAGCAGGGAATAAAAATAATCATTAAGGGTGAAAATATTCCGTTCGACGTCGTATTCCCAGTGTCCCATCTTTGCAATTTTCAGAGCATAATAAAGCTGAGTTTTGCTGTTCTTTAATGATGTCTCGGCAATTTTATATTCACTGATGTCTTCATAAATAGCATAGGATCCTCTTTTCTTACCGTCAATAATTGTAGGAACACCGTGAAGCCTGACATTTATCAGAGTACCGTCCTTCCTTTTTCTTATAGTTTCTTTAATTAAAACCTCACCGGAAGAGAGTGTAGATGAAAAATTTTTTCCTTCTTCTTTAAATTGTGCAGGAACAATTATATCGTTTATTTGAGCCCCTTTGATCTCCTCTTCCGTATATTGAAAAATTTTCTCGAATTTTTTATTTACCTCTATTATATAATCATGAGCATCCAGCAATGCGACTCCCAGTGCAATATTTTCAAATAAATGCTGGAACTGTGTTTTTTGGAGGAAGACCTGATGCTCCTTTTTAGTCCGATCCTCGTTGGATTTTTCAAATTCTTTCAGGTGAGAACGCAATTCAGTTATTTCTTGAATGAGTTCTTCTTTAGTTTTTTTATTATCATCCATAAAACTATTTACCCTTATTTTTTGGGAAAAAATTCTTTAGAAAGAATTTAGATTTATTTTATCCATAGGCCGGATCTTTTAAGCACCGGCAGAATAAAAATCTCCCCCTTTTTATGGAGGAGAACTTTCTCTAAAAAACAATTTTAGTGCCACTAGGCAATAAAAATCTTAAATATTTTTACAAAAGAAATTAAGAAACATAATTCGGGGGCTGTTCGCGGGTTTCTTTATTGAAAGATGTTGATTTTGGCATATTTACCGGTTAGAGCTAGTTTTCTTAGTGTATTAAAAGGATAGCTTTGCCTATATTTTTAATTGGTTTGCGGGAATCCGGGTACAATATTTCATTTAACCTTAATAGGTAAGAAATAATCACCTGTTAATTTTACTTTATTTTGCAATGAATTCGTTCTGATTAGATCGTAACAAGAGTTTAATTTACCGTGGTTTAGGAGAAACAACCGTTGATTATTCTAAGAAATACCTGAAACATTCGATTTTATACGGTGAAGGATATTTAAAACAAAAAAGCCCCGTTTTAGGGGGCTTTTCGGAAACCAAAAAAATATCTTTTTAACTGCGCGGTTTTGCTTCATTAACTATGATATTTCTGCCGTTCAATTCCGAATTGTTAAGTGCGGAAATTGCACTTTTTGCTTCTGCAGGATCCTCCATTTCAACGAATCCAAAGCCTCTTGATCTGCCGGTTTCGCGATCTTTTATGACTTTTGCAGAGAGCACTTTTCCGTGCGCTTCAAAAGTTGATTGTAAAACCTTGTCATCAATTGACCAAGGAAGAGAACCTACAAATAATTTAGTACTCACTAAAGAACCTCTAAAAATTAATAAATAAAAAATCCGGTTTAACCGGATATTCAAAGTTAAAAATAATATTAATAATAACCTAATAAATTTTTACAAACTGGTTTTTTTATATAATACGGCATTAAATACCCAATCTTTTTAGAACTTAAGCCTCCTTTTTGCTCCCGGCAAGTAGTCTATTCAGATGTTTGGTTATTGCGGATTTCTTTCTGGCTGCGGCATTTTTATGAATTCTGCCTTTACTGACATTGCGGTCCAAGGCAGCTACAGCTTCTTTATAAATCTTCTCGGCCCCCTCATTTTCGTTTAGACTCAGGACTTTCTTTACAATACTTTTTATTTCCGAAGATTTGTTTTTGTTTACTAATTTTCTTTTTTCACTCTGACGAATTCTTTTTTTTGCGGATATATGTGTTGCCATTTGGTTAAAAATCCCAATTAATTTTGAAAAATTGAGCCCAAATATATAGATTCACCTAGTTGATGTCAAACAGGTATTTGTTTCATTGTAAAGGGAATCGGAGATATAAATGCTTAAAGTGAATGAAATTTATTTTTCGATACAAGGTGAGAGTTCAAAAGCAGGGTTTCCCTGTGTTTTTATAAGATTGACTTACTGTAATCTTCGCTGCGTATACTGCGATACTGCTTATGCATTTTACGAAGGTACGGATTTCACGGAGGATGAAATCTTAAATGAAGTAAAAAAATACGGATGCCGGCTTGTTGAGATTACTGGTGGAGAACCTTTGGTTCAGCAGGAAGCTCTTGAACTAATGAAAAGGCTTTGTGATGAAGGATATGAGGTAATGCTTGAAACCGGCGGAAGTCTCCCGATAGAAAATATAGATAAACGGGTTATGATTATCATGGATCTAAAATGTCCCTCCAGCGGTATGCTGAAAAAAAATAATTATGAAAATATAGGTTTTCTTAAGTCCTTCGATGAGATTAAATTCGTTATAGGGAACAGTGAAGATTATGAATGGTCAAAGGAAATAGTTAAGAAATATGAACTCACCGGCAGGTGTTCCGTTCTTTTTTCAACCGTATTTGGCCGGCTTGAACCGATTGATCTTGCGGAATGGATTCTTAAGGATAAGCTGAATGTGAGGTTTCAGCTTCAAATGCATAAATATATCTGGGATCCGTCCGCAAAAGGAGTTTAATGAGAATAGCAAAAGAATTCAGATGGGAAATGGGGCATAGGCTGCCGGAACATTTTGGAAAATGCAAAAATGTTCACGGGCATTCATATAAAATTATTGTAGAGCTTGAAGGGGAGCTTAATGATCAAGGGATGATTTTGGATTTTTATAATTTAAAGGAAATTGTAAATCCGATTGTTGAAAAGCTTGATCATTCTTTCCTGGTTTATAAAGGCGACGAAGAAATAATTGCATTTTTAGAAAAGTTAAACTCAAAGAAAGTTATAGTAGAATTTCATTCAACGGTAGAGAATATCGCTAAATATTTTTTGGATGAAATAGCTAAAAATAAATTTCCTGCAAATGTTTCTTCTTTAAAAGTAAAAGTTTTTGAAACTGAATCTGTTTATGCCGAGGGTGAAAGAAGATTGTAAGTCTTTAATTTGCTTCCTAAACTTGAACCTGAACTTGAACCTGAACTTGAATATTATCCCGGTGTCTATACGGCAACAAATATCAATTCATTATTCTCTTAATATATCTAATAAGTTCTAAGGTGTTTCATTCTCGCTTCTGAACGATCCGTTTTCAAAGTAATAATCAATGATTCCGCCGTCATTAAGGAACTCCCCGTCGGCATTAGTCTGTTGTGTAAAGCCTAATGTAAAAATGAAAGACACCGGTGAATCGGAAAGAGTTTCCGGTTCGGATGGCCATAAGAAATAGTTTAGACCTGTTTCTTTTTTTCCATCATTAAAACTTATAATCTCGGAAGGAATAGAGTATTTATTTTCCTCGATTGAGATTACTTTGAAATCATCCTTATCGGATATTAAACAAATAAGCAGAGAATTTTTTTTATCATGACCGTCGATTATTACATCGGGAATATTATCTTTATTAACATTAACGATTAATGCAAAAGGAGCGCGATTTGGATTTCCATCTTCTTTGACATCTTCTATGACGGCAGATGTATAATCTTCAGTCCTCCAGGCTTCAAAAGCAGGATTAAATTTTTTTAGAGCAGATTTCATTCTTTCCGGCAGGTCCAGTGTATATTGTCCGTTTACGTATGCAATCGATGGGTTTCCACCATGAAGATTTAGTTGTGAAACTTCCGCAGGCCGAATACTCAGAACGAGCAAAAAAAATATTAAATGTGTAATCATTTAAAAGAATCAGCTCTCAAAATTTTTCGGAAAAGTTCTTAAATTATGTCCGAAGTTCAGTTGTTCCTCCATTCTGCAGGACCAAACAAGCTGTCCGTTCCAGACAGTAATGTCGGGACAACCGTCGCACATACTTTGTCTTCCGTCTTCAAGAAAATCTACAGGCTGAATTATCATTACCGATTGATAATGGAGGCGCTTAAATATGTTCAAGGGATTTTTAAAATATTTAAACAGAACTTTTCTCAATTTTCTATCAAATGCAGAAAGGAGAAGCATCGATTTACCCTTCCTGGTTTGCTTCGGTTCCGAGTACGCCAGGTATCTGTCGAACAGCATGTGATGCATTGTCTGGATTATCTCCATCGATTTTTTCCCCATGTAGCCGTAGATTCTGCCGGGACGTCCAAGTCTTCCGGTTAATAACCATTTGAATGAATCCGGTTTTTCAGATCCATTTAAATATGCGCAGGGATCGAAATCCGGGTATTCCTTTCTTATTAATTCAACAATCTCGTCGGCTTTAATGTCTGTACGTTCCACTGGCTCTTCATTATACACTAGCTGCTGCATATCAATTTTTTTCGATCCTAAGTAAAAATCATACATATTATTATTTACCGCCCTGTATAGAATGAATACCATTACCTGTACTATATCTATATTTTTCTCAGCCCACTTTACAAGTTCGGGGACGTAATGCATTGTATCTTCATAGACAGTAGAATTAAAAGCGCATGAAATGTTTCCTTCATCGGCAAGCATCCTAGCATAATGACAGCGAAGCTCATTCAGCTCAATTTCGTTTTTGCCTTTCCAATGAGGCCGCTGCTGCTTTGAATCAATATGAAATGTAAAGCCATAAACCCCTGCTTTCTTCAATTCGGATAAAAGTTCCTTTGTAAGCGCTAGTCCGTTTGTATTGATAATCGGCTTAAGCTTTCTTTCTTTTACCATTTTTACGATATCAATAATCTGCGGATGAGTTAAGGGATCGCCTCCTGCAATTGAAACTCCGTCTGCTTTTCTGAGGCGGGTAAAAACGTCAAGATCCCCGCTGATTTGTTCAAGAGATTTATGACCGTTGCCTTCATTTTTCCGGTAACAGCCGTCGCAGTAGAGATTGCATTTCGCCGTTGGTTCCAGCCACGAAATTGAATTATCGGTAAGATTCCACGGAAGCCTGTAATAATCGAGATGATTTAGTTTAAGCATATTAACCCCTTCAATTTATCGGGAAAATAAACTCTATATTATTGTTTAACTATTCGAAATTTAAAGGATTAAAAGACCTTGTGCAACGGAGATTATTATTTTTCTTTAAAAATAATTTTTAAATAATTAAATAATTTGAAATTAAAAACAATAACTTTATCTATATAAAAAATGAATTCAGGAGGTTTTAAGAATGAATAAAAAAGATAAAAGAATTGATTCGTATATAGCTAAATCTGCCCCGTTCGCCAAACCTATCCTTAACCATTTGAGAGGACTCATTCATAAAGCCGATCCGGATGTTAAGGAAACAACTAAATGGGGATTCCCTCATTTCGTGGATGAAGGAATTGTCTGCAGCATGGCTTCATTTAAAGAACATTGTACATTTATTTTTTGGAAAGCAGCATTGTTACCGGATAGCAAGAATATATTTAAACGATCCGAGCGTGCTGCGATGGGGCAACTAGGACGCCTTGAAAAATTATCCGATCTCCCGCCTGATAATATACTTATCAAATATTTAAAGGAAGCAGTTCAATTCAACAAGGCAAATGTCAAAGTTCAGAGAAAAGCTAATTCTGCCTTAACAAAAGAATTAAAAATTCCTGATTATTTTATTTCCGAATTAAAAAAGAATAAGGAGTCTCTTAAGAATTTTGAGAATTTAAGCTATTCACATAAGAAAGAATATGTTGAATGGGTAACCGAAGCGAAGACAGAGGAAACAAGAAATAAAAGGATTGCAACTTCGGTCGAATGGCTGTCTGAGGGAAAGGTCAGAAACTGGAAGTATGTTAAATAAAGAAGAGAGAAGACAGAAGACAGAAGAAGATAAATTTTAATTCTGAATTGAATTCCAGAGAATATCGATCAGCTGCTTTAAACCGAAACCAGTGATAGATGAAAAGACGTGTACTTGTCTGCCGCCGGCTGAAATTTTTTTCTTTAAAATTTTTTTAAGTTCATTTTCGTCGAGCAGGTCTGCTTTTGATAATGCTATGATCTGCTGTTTCTCGCTCAGCTTTTTACTGTAAGTCTTTAGTTCATTATAAAGAATTGCAAAATCCTTTTCATAATTTTCAGAAGCTATATCAATTAAGAATAAAAGGACTTTTGTTCTTTCGATATGACGTAAAAATTTATGCCCCAAGCCTTTTCCCAGGTGCGCCCCTTCAATGATGCCGGGAATATCGGCAACCGTAAAGCTTTTATAGTCCTTGTATTGTACAATTCCCAGAACAGGTTCAAGAGTTGTGAAAGGGTAATCCGCTATTTTAGGGCGGGCTTGAGATATAGCGGAAATCAATGTTGACTTGCCTGCATTCGGAAAACCAACAAGGCCTACATCGGCAATTAATTTCAGTTCGAGAATTATTCTTTTTTCTTCACACGGTTTCCCTTTTTCAGCGTATCTCGGAGCCTGATTTGTTGGGGTAGCAAAATTGGAATTGCCTTTCCCTCCTTTCCCCCCTTTTGCGGCAATAACTTTCTTTCCATCCTCGTTCAAATCGAATAGAATGCTATCATCAAACGAATCTTTTACTAGTGTTCCTACGGGAACATTAATAATAATATCCTTGCCGTTCCTACCGTCTTTGAGCGCACTTCCGCCGGGCCTGCCGTCTTCAGCTTTATATTTTTTTTTGTATTTAAAATCTAAAAGAGTGGAAAGATTTGATCGGGCTTCAATGATTACATCGCCCCCTTTACCCCCGTTTCCTCCCGAGGGTCCTCCTTTGGGAACATATTTTTCTCTTCTGAAGGCAACGGCACCGTCTCCCCCTTTCCCCGATTGAATAAAAATTTCAGCATAGTCAATGAACATAATCAGGGCTGATCAAAATAATTTGAAACTGCATCGGTCAGTAAAATTGCCTCCTTCGAGTACGGATTGACTTTATAGGTTTGGAATAAGCTCTTTATGATCTCGGCAGCTTCTTCATAACTGCTGCATTCCGAAATTTTTTCCAATGTATTTGTAAAATCATCCCGATCTTCGTTGAAGACAGCTTCAACTATTTTTTCAATCTCTTTATCGCTAAGGAAACTAAAAATATCTTTTTTAATTTTTTTCCCATTTGTTTTTTTTGAAACCGGGCTTTCGTTGCCGGGTTCGGGTAAAAATGTTTTTGTTTCCTGCTTCTCAATTATTATTGTATCATCTTCAGCAGGATTTTTCACTTCCGGTTCAGGCGAATTTTCGTCCGGTATTTTATCAGGTTCAGTTAAATTTAAGGCAGCTGAAATGTCAAGATTTAAATCCATGCTCCCGGGAGCTTCGTGCACTTCTTCTGTTTCACCATTTTCAGGTTGAATATTCTCCTCGAGGTTTTTTTCATTCAGCTCATTATTGATTTCAGGCGGCACTATTTCTTCATCAAATTTTTCCTTCTCAAGCATTGATGATACTTCATCGGGATGAACGGGTGAAAGTTCATGACCCGGTTTGAGGGCTTCTTTGGAAATTAAATGATTTTTCAGTTCTTCAATGCCGGCCCGCTGTTTTGCATCGCCTGAAAATTCCCGTTTTAACTTCACGAGCTGATCCATAAGATTTTTTTCTTTAAGGAATATCTCAATAGTTCTTACGGGAATTTTTTCGTTGTTGATTCCGCCGATGTTATAGAAATCGGAAATTGAATAGAGCGAATGATCCAGGTAGGAATTTAAATCTTCGGATGAAAGCTGGTTATCAATTTTGCCTAAAATGGTCTCAAATTCGGCAGCACTTATGGTTATTATATTTTTTTTATCGAAATAAGTAAGAAGAATCTTTTTAACAAAATCATAGTAATAGCAGTAATTAATAAGCATCTTAAATTCTTCAACGGATATTTTTTTATCTTCCGTGAAGACTAGCTTAGTCAATGTCCAGTTTGGTCTTATAACAAAACTCGCATTAAAGGCTACTGCCTGGTTGACAAGCTTTTTAATTTCCTCGTAGGAGACTCTCTTATTTTTTTTGACTTCCTGGCTGATAAGCTTGAAGTATTTTGCTATTTCGGATCCGGAATAATCGAAGGCCGATTTCTGAAGAAGATTTTTTCTGTCCTGGTAAATCAAAAAATCGAATTCACTGGAAATATACTGCAGAATCGCCGGATGCATTTGAATGTTTAAAAGCTGGTTTAACGTAAATGACAAACCCAGCTTTCTCACTTTATTAAGGCTGTAATCCGCTATGAATTGAACTTCTTTTTCAAACATTTTTCTTAAAATTTATTTAAATAAAATAAATAAATCTCTGTTAAAAATGTAACCGGCTCTCCGTTTAATATTTTAGGCTGTTGGTTATAACTTACCTATCATATCTTCAATATCCAAAGACAAAACTCATAACTTCAAAAATTTGTTCTTTTAATTTGAAAACGATAAATTTCTTCCGTAATCATTATTATGGATTAACAATTCATCCCTCTCACCATACAAATTTTAAGGAGATAACATGAAGGATACTTTTAGAATAGATTTTTATTCCGGAATAAAAATAATATTCGTGTTTCTTCTTTTTGTGAATTTTTCTTATGCACAGGGAAAAGAAAATGGCATGAATAAAAACTGGGAAAATTTAAAATATGCAATCTACTTTACGGCTAACGATATTAATAATCTTCTTTCGGACTCTGCATTCCAGGAAACAATGGATTATTTTGCTCCGATAAAAGCTGAAAAGGTTTACCTTGAAGGAAACAGCCGTGAAGATATTGATATCCAAAAGTTAAGAAAGCTCTCGGATAAATTTAAAGAAATGGGGATGGAAGTTTCAGGCGCAATGGTTCCGGTTTCACCTAAAGGAGGAACCAGCTGCTTTAACAATGCTGAAGATTTGGCTTCCCTTGAAAAGAGAATGCGTTCCCTGGCGCAGGTTTTTGATACTATAATTTTGGACGACTGGCTTTTTACAACATGCGTCGATGAAAAGAGTGTTAAAGACCGCGGTAACTTAAGCTGGGCAGATTACAGGACAAAGCTTATTCTTGAGCAATCCAAGAAATATATTATCAATCCCGCAAAGAAAGTTAACCCTAAAGTAAAAGTCATAATCAAATATCCCAACTGGTATGAAGGGCACCGGGAAAACGGGTATGATGTTTATAACGAAACAAACTTATTTGACCAAATGGCTGTAGGAATCGAAACCAGAGGCCGCATGTTTCATGATCAGCATATACCGGTTTACAGCGGATATATTTTTCAGAAATGGTTCTCAAGCGTAGATCCCGGTAAATGGGTCGGATCATGGCTGGATAATTATGAAATGAAAGGCCTAGAGAATGATTACGTTGCACAGGCGTGGCAGGCTGTATTAGCCCAAGCTCCGGAAATAATTCTTTGGTGTGCAGGACAGCTTTACTCCACCGGTCCCTCCAGCGACGTTTATCCTCATCTTATAGATATGCTTCCGGATTTCGATAAAGCAGCAGGCATGCTGAAAGGCAATTCCCGCGGAGTACCCATTTATCTGCCATATGGTTCTTCAGGCGAATATAATATTTTCGGATATCTCGGGATGGCAGGTGTTCCTCTGGATCCTGTAGGAAAATTTCCGGATAAAAGCCAAAATGCAATCTTTACGCTTCATTCACTGCAGGATTCAAAATTAGCAGATAAAATGATTGAACGGCTGCGGAACGGACTGGATATTTTTATGACCTGGGGCTTATGGCAGAAACTGCAGAATACCGAATTTAAAAATACACTGAACCTTTTAAACACCGGCAGAGAAGGGGAGCCTGTAATCTCAGATGAATTCCGCGTCCGTGAACAATGGTGGCGGCAGGAGATTGTGAAAGCAGACAAGAAGTTTACCTTCCAGAAAATTGAAACAACAACATGGCCGTATGTCCGCAATATTGCAGTCAGAAAAGATGATTATGATTACGGAGTGCTGCTTAATGTGCCGTATTTAAAAGGAACAATGTACGTGCTGAACGTGCCGGATGACAGCTATGATCTTTTAAGACTTCCGCCTGAAGCTCTGAATTTATTACGGCGGGCATTTGTAAAGGAGCTGAATGTTGAATTGGACGGGCCGGGCGGGGTAGGTATGTACCTTTTCGGCGAGAAGCAATATGTACTTTATAATATGAGTGATGATTCAGCTCCGGTGTCACTTAGATTCATTCAGAAAGTTGAAACCGAAGGCTGGAAAGAATTAATGAATTCAAAAGAGCTCAGCGTAAATCAGGATACTTCATTCGTAAAGTACGGCGGACCGACAATAGCAACAGTATCTTTGGAGCTTCAGCCGTTTGAGATTGCAATTATCCAGGCGCCGTAGAAAATAATTTATTTCTCCCTAATTAAAGATTTAAGCGGAGATTATTAAGAGGGTCTCCGCTTTATTCCCTTTCATTTTTTCATTGGGCATTTAATTCTACATTGTGCATTTGAAA
>DATKLQ010000239.1:0-7954 GCA_035542335.1 Ignavibacteriaceae bacterium
AGTTAAAAGTTAATCTGTAATACCGTTAAATGATTATACTATTAACTAATAACTCTTAAGTTTAGGAGAGAATATGATAACTCATATTGAGCATATCGCAATTGCCGTAAAAAATCTTGAAAAATCGATTAAGCATTATGAAGATAATTACGGCTTAAAGTGTTATAAAGTAGAAGAGGTCAAAGATCAGAAAGTGCGCACGGCTTTTTTTAAGATTTGGGAGACAAAAATTGAGCTTTTAGAACCAATTGATTCCAGCGGACCCGTGGCAAAATTCATTGAAAAGAAAGGAGAAGGAATTCACCACATTGCTTTTGCGGTCGACGATCTAAAAAATACTTTAATGAAAATGGAATCAGGCGGAATAAAATTAATCGATGATAAACCCCGCCGAGGCGCCGAGGATTTATTGATTGCCTTCCTGCATCCCAAATCGAATAACGGAGTTTTAGTTGAGCTTTGCGAGACAAAAAATTTCCCCGGGACAAGTTATGAATGGGAAGAAAAAGTTTAACGGTTTTAATTAATTTTTAAAAACATCTAAGAATCAGAAAAGAGATTTACAGGAACCCGGGCTTATTTAAATTATTCAGTAATTCTCTTCAATTCTTCATTTTTTTTCATATCCAGCCGATGTTTCTTTTTTTTAAAAATGCCGGAATTCTCTCAGATTGAGATTTTTTAATATTGGAAAACTTTAAAAAGTATTATTTTCAATGTGGCATATCTGTTGAATTTCTTATATTAGCTATTCCAAAAGTAAGCGAGGGCAAATGCTTAGAACTTCCATTCCAACGGAATTCAGAAATGGATTAATTTTTCTTTTATTCCTTTTATTTTCTCTGACTTTAATTTCCTGCAGTAAAGAGGCGCCAAAGAAAACAGGGGTTACCATTAAAGACGGCATTCTTTACGAATTAAGCAGCAATAAATTATTTACAGGAAAAATAACGGATACGCTTAAAAATCAAATAATGTCTTACGAAGTGGTCGACGGTAAAAAGAACGGTATGTTCATTTTGAAAGGACTTAACGGAAAAACTTTGATGGAAGGATTAATAAAAGATAATAAAAATGAGGGGAAATGGAGATACTACTATCCTACCGGGCAAATGGAATCTGAAGGGAACTTTGCGAACGATACCGTCGAGGGGAAATGGACCTGGTATTATGAAGATGGAACTATAAAGGAGGAAGGACATTATAAAAATGGGAAAAGAGAAGGTATATGGATTCTTTATGATGAAAAAGGTAAAGTAAAAACGACTATGAATTTTAAAGAAGGTGAAAGAGTATCTCAGAATAATCAAAAAGATTATTACGCTGTTTCAGAATCAAGAAAGAAAGTCCCGGAACCGGTTTAAATCTGAACAAAGCTGCGGAACGATTCCTTTTTCAGCCATCCGGTAATAAAATTGTACAAAGCAAATAGTTCCAGAGAGAAGGGAAAATAACCGATATATCCCGGAAGGGGCATCTCAAAAATTTTTAAAACATTTACGCCTGGCAGCCGGTAAATCCATTTCGGGTATGAATAAAAGTTCCACATTTCCCAAAAGAAAGCACAAATCAAACACCCGGTAAACAGCGAAAAAATTATTCTCCAATCCCCTTTCGCAGTAAATAAAAGAAGTGAATTATTGCCGGCTGCGGCATTAATTGAATCAATAATTAAATAAAGAGAGAGCCAAAGAAGAGGATAAAAAATTTCCGGGAAAATAACCAGCAGCAAAAGCATTATGAATCCGGATATAAATAGAATTGATAATATAATAAGGTCTGTGCCAATTTTTAATCCGGGTTTTGAATTTTTAATCCATTTGAAAGTACCCGCGAACTCTGCAGTTTCCAAGACGGAAGGCATAACGGTAGAAAAGCTTAAAGATGCCAGGAGATAATATTCCGTATCCGAAAAAGAAGAGCTTCCAATATAAATCCAATTTCTCGTAATCCCGTTGAAGAACTCAAAAAGCCACCAGACAGGAACAGATATAAAAAATAAAAGGATGTATATAAAAAGATTCCGGCGAAGCATTGAAGTTCCTTTTCTAATAAATACCAGACTATCGATAGTTAGGCAGTAACCAAGCCAAAGGGGAAAAAATCCCCAGTGAGTTCTTAATCCGGATAGCGACCAATTCAATGTCCAGAAAAGAATAACGAGGAAAATTCCAAACCATCCGTAAAGAGGGAATTTATTAACTTTTCTTTGTCTAAAATCAGTCATATAATATTCAGGCTGATTAAAAAAAAAGCCAATTATTTTTATAATCGGCAATAGATTTACGAATTCGAAGCAGGCAGAGGCTTAGGCTGAGATCTTAATTAAATTTTAAATCAAAAATCACAATTCATAATTTAATTCGAAATTGGAAATCCGAAATTCGAAATTCCATCAGTTTAACGTTCTAGTATCATCTTTTGAGCGGCTTTAAAACCGCTTCCTTCAAGAGAATATATATAAATTCCTGATGAGACATCCACATTTAATTCATTCGTACCATCCCACTTGAATTCATATCTTCCGGCTTCAAGATTTCCGCTAAACAAAGTTTTAATCCTTTCCCCAAGAATATTATATATAAATAAATTAAGGTTTTGATTTCGAGGTAAATCGAATGATATTACAGTTGATGGGTTAAAAGGATTGGGATAATTCTTATAAAGCCTGAATTCGGAAGGCAGCTCCGATAATCTTGTTTTATCAATATATTCTGCAGAACCGATTAGCAGACGGAAATCATTATTTTCATGAAAGGAATTAATTTCAATTTTACTTAGGATTTTTAGATTGTAGCTTTTCTTAGAGCGTAAATCGAGGAGATATATTTCATTATCAGGAAATTTTTCTATCCCGTCAATCTGTAATGAAGAGAGTTTACCGGGTGGAATTTTAACTTTCAAATCATAACTCTGCCCTTCTCCTATTTCTTTCCTGCAGTCGATCATTAAGTATTTATATGAAGGGAGGAGATCGTTATAAATATTAATATCGGTTTCTGCAAAATTGCCGGGCGGTGCGAAAATATCATATCTATCGCATCCGTTATTTGACTCATTATTGATTGAAATCTTAGCATTTGATTTTTCATTATTATCAATCAACAAAGAAATCTTAATTGAATTTTTATCGCCAGGTCCGCCATTCTGCTTGCCTAAATTCTGGGTATAATTATATGGAATGATAAGGCTGGCCCGGTTATCCCTATTGAAATAATAATAGCCATTATAAGGTTCCATAATATTCGGCTGAGAATATGTACCTTCGAAAAGGTTAATCGGATCGGCTATGCCGTTTACATTCTGGACATTTGTCCAGCTGATATTTTTTTCAAAAGGATCCGCGATGATGTTCCAGCCGTTATGCAGAGGAAGCTCAAAGTTTCCGCCTTCTACAGGAACCGAATTTACATTCAAATTAACATTGAAAGGATTTTTGCTTAGAATCCAAAAACCTTTTCCGGCTTTAAAATTAAAATCAGAAGTCCCGTTAAACTCAACCAGGAATGTTCCTGTTTCTGCACCGTTATCATCAAAAATATTATAATCTTTTCTCTGCTCTCCGGGAATCCCGGTATTTGCGAGGCGGTTTGTAATTCCCGGCAGGCTAATCATTCTGTAGCCGGAAGAATTTGTGGGATCACCAAAAGTAAAATTATTATTAATCGCTATATTAGCCGGATAAGAAACAGTAAAGACTAAATCCAGCGAAATGGCAGCGCCGTTAGTATTATTATCGGAGACATATTCCTGAAAACCGAAATAGACATTGGAACCTGCCGTTATGATATCACCGATCGGGGTAAACCATAAACCCCAGTTTGTATCGGAGTTCGCCGCATAGCTCACCTCGCCCATAAAATTAAAGCTGGCACCGTCCAGCGAATAATAAAGGTAAACAGTATCGGCAAAATTCTGCTGTTTTCTCATCCAGAAAAAAAGCCTGTCCCCGGGCTGAATATTTTGGACCTGTGGAGATATGAGCCATTGATTGTTAGAAGGGGTGCTCTGATTGAAAGTGCAGTAAGCAGTAAAATTACCTCCGCCCGGAGGTGTAGATATGGTTCCGGATCCTCCCCAGCCAGGCAATTCTGATCCGGCAGATTCTCTTGACCATCCGCTTCCGCCGTTGTTAACACTGAACCACCCCTGCGGCGGAAATGTTGCATCTTCAAATGACTCGCTGAATGCGGATACTGAAACTTTATTCAGCTTGCTTAATGGGATAGGAAGCCTTTTAATTATTTTTTCTTTGGCTAAGTCGACTTCCCTGATGTTCTGGGCAGCTATAAAGGAAAGCGAATCAAAAAAAATTAAAAGCGTAAGTAAAATTTTTTTCATAAATAATGTTTCTATTATTATTTCAAAAATTTATAAAGTTATATTCTTTCTCTTTCTCATTCTCTTACTCTTACTCTCCCTTAAATTAAGATTATGATTATGAATGATTAAGAACTAAGTTTTATTAAATTAATCTTTCTTAATGAAGACGAACTGCCCGCCCTCATCGTCAGTATCCCTGATTACCTGCAGCATCGGAGTCTGTTCCGAATTATTTGTGACTGCAATCCTGAATTCATTAAAGAGCTGGTTAGCATCCATATATTTAAGCTTATTTTCCTTTAAAGCTTTAATCAGGTAGTATGTAAAAACCGAATGATCATCCTTTCCTTCATCCGCAACTTCCTCTAAGCCGCCTGAAGTTAATGCAACCCTTGAAAGCTTCCGGTAAACTTCCTTATAATATCTTTCCATATTATTCGGGTCGAACTGGATGCTTTCTGTTCTCGGTCCCCTGAAAATGTCGCCGCTGAAGCACGCATCGGTAATAAGGAGAGTATGCTTCGAAGGTATCCCGCCGATAAAAGTTTTTACATCATTGTTGGAAATATAATCCGCGATGGAATTTTCGTTAGCATCAACAGGAACCCAGTATCCTTTATTTAAAGCTTTATTGAACTGGCCGTGGCCGGCATAAAAAATCAGAAGATTATCATCTTTAGTTACGTTCCTTGTAAGCCATTCAAATTTTTGAATTATATTCCTTCTTGTCGCTTCTTTATCAAGAATTGTATAAACAGTATCGAAGTGATAATTTTCTTTAAGAACTTCCGCAATACCTTCCGCATCGTTGACTGCATTTTCAAGTTCGGGCCAGTAACCTTCATAAGAATCAATTCCAATCACCAATCCTATATACTTGCCGGCAGTGATTAAATCTTCCAGTTTCCTTGTTATATAAAATGTTTCCATAGAGCTGTTTAAATTGCCGTCTAATGCTTCAACAACAATTTTATTGTCGCCCACCTTCAGGTACATATCAAGTGAAAATTCGCCGTCATCTGAAAGCTCCGCTTCCTGCTGGTTTATAGTAACCTTCACTACCCCGTTCGGATCTACGGCCTTGCCTCTTACTTTTGTTACTTCAGATTTTCTAATAATTTTTATTCCCCTGGAAACAGCCGGTTCCAATATTGTAATCTCCGGCCCGGATTTATCTTTTTCTTTGATGACTGTAAAGTGCAGCTCGGCAGCCAGATTGTTTGCATCCAGAGCCTTAATGACGATCTCATTTTTTCCGGTTTTTAGCTTGATTTCGTCAGAAAATCCGTTTCCCTGGATAAGAACTTTTTTAATTCCGTTGATAGTAAATTCCTTAATCTCTGCCTGCCCCATAATGCTGCCTTTAATCTTAATAGTTGCATCATTAGACTTAATTTCGGTATCTGTGCCCAGCAGAGGCTCCAGGAGAACAATTTTAGGAGGCAGCTTCTCTTCAACCGGCTGCACTACTACTTTTTTCTTCAGCAGGCTGCCGGTTTTAGTTGTCCCGGTAACCTGGGAAAAACCATCGGAAGTAATAATAAACAAAAAGAAAAAGGTTATTATATATTTCATATTAAAGCTCCTATTAAGGCCTTGCCGGCGGATTGGGGAAAGTTGTATTCGGAGGTGTTTCCGTACCGCCGCCGCTGTCTGATTTTTTCAGCAGTAGTATTGCAGCTACTCCGCCGCCTACAGCAGCCGTACCGGCAAAAACCCACCAGGGTATCCCTCCGCCTTCCTCGATTTTTTTTGCCGTTACATCAAAATAAAAATCTTCCCCCTGCAGCTTTGACTCTTCATCACTGTTTAAATGCCAGATAATTGTTCTTTTACCTCCTGCAAATTTTCCTTTTCCCACATCGCCGATCATTACGGCGGGTACCAGCTCAAAAGAAGGATCGCTTGTTCTTTTAAGTTTTATATCCACCTGATACTCAGCGGAAGCGTCGCCTTTTAATTCGTAATAGATGAAAATTTTCCCCTCGGAAGCTTCAAATGACGCTTCAATTTTTTCCTGGGAATATGAAAAGTTTTGAAGAAGAATTAGAATAATGCTAGAAAATAAAAATTTAATTTTCATAATCGTCTCATAATTTTTAGATGAAGCCTTAGCTTCTCTTTTGAATTTTTTTATCGAAGCTGCCGCTTCGAGCTGCAATTAAATATGATTTATTTCCACTAATACCGGTACCAGAAATTTATCCCTGCTGATTGCCTTAAAATTAATTCTGCCGTTGTAATCGAATTTTATATCATTCATATCCACCATATAATCCTTTAAAACCGATTTTACTTTCTGCCACATAGCGCCATCCGCAGATTTCATAACCGTTAATATGCTGTCGATATTAATAGCTTTATTCGAATACAAAAAACAGTAATAAGATTTTCCTTTAGTTTCATCGAGAATATTATAGCTTTCCTCATCAGGTATTGCCACGTCATTCTGCCTGTATGGAAGATATGCAACCATTTTATCGCTGAAGGGAAATATTTTATATATATCATTGGTAAGATCGGAGCTGAATGCATAAACGTAAGCAGGCTCATTATTTGAGATTATAAGTTCAAATAATGTCCCGGATGAATAGGGTTTATCCATAGTAAAATATTCGCCGTTAAAGGAGGATTTCATTTCCTCTCCGGTGCTCGTTTTAAAAAGCAAAGATCCTGAAAGATCGGGCTTATTTGTGCTTTTTTTCCTTATATCGATAACTTCAAAAGCATATTTACAGAAGAAATCAAAATCGGAATACCTTATCCAGCTAAAACCCTTTTTTCCCCAATTTAAACCCCAGCTGTTCATAATCTCGAATGCTCCTCCATATTTTTCATCATCGTAACCTACAAGCGTCACGGCATGTCCTACTCCCCAGTTTTTATATTCGCTGCTGTCGGGTATCCAGACTTCCTTCGCACGGTAGAATGATCTTGGAATATCAATGGCAATTACCACCGGTTTTCCTTCTGCCAGGCTTTTTCTGACATATTTTTCTTTATGCTCGGTTGTACCGACAACGATATCTCTATATTCAAGAATTCTAAATGCCTGCGCTTTAACCTTATCGATCGAAGTAACCTTTCTGTCGCAGCTGTACTGAAAATCATTCAACTTAACATCCCCCTGTTCCCTTAAAACATCAAGAGCATCCGTTAAAGAAGTACCTCCCTTGCAGTCATTTCCCTTACTAATCTGATTGTAAACAAATGAAGGAGAAAATGCATTGCTGTCTGCTTTTCCTTCATTCCAAAGATTCTTCATTGCTTCAAGAATTGTACGTGCAGAATAGGCCGTAGCCCAGCCTGCACAGGTACCGTAGGGGCCCTGGCTGCCCGGAGTCGGAGCATATTGCTTAAGCGAAACAGCCTTCGGCAAGTCATCGTAATTTCCCCTCATTAAAGTCGCTGCAATGGGGCGGTCTTTATAGAGTGAATCATCAAGCAGGCACCCGGTTTCATATTCCTGAGCTAATATAACAGAAGACAGAAAAATGAACAAAAGTAGAGATTTACTTTTCATCTGCTCCGATCTAAATTGATTTAAAAGGAAAGCGTAAATATTAAAATACCATTGACCCGTTCTATTAATGGAATTTATATTATTTTTTAAAGCAAAGCTGATTTTTTC
>DATKLQ010000240.1:0-4057 GCA_035542335.1 Ignavibacteriaceae bacterium
GAGGAGGGGGCAATCCACTTTCTTTGGAGTGTTAACAATACAGATTATATGAAAGAACATTTATTAAAAAGTTAACAAACAAAATAAACACAGAGTCCCCTCCTTGGAGGGGAAGAAGGGGTGGGTATAAACGGGCAGGCGGGTCCGTGTTCTATTGCGGCAGGTTTTTACGAGAGGCTGTTCAAAGCGTTTTGAAGGCTGGGGAATATCCGGAAGATGTTATTCATCTTGGATAAAGAAAGCATCGAGAATTCCTTCTGATGCTGCCATACGAGAACTAAAATACCCTTAAAAGACATCGCCTTTTTCAGACTGTTTATTAGCACCCCGAGAATGCTTGTGTCCATGTATTCGCAGTTAAGGAGGTTGATTACAATTTTATTTCTTTCGCGTGTTATTATTTTTTCCAGAAATTTATTGAATGCCGTAGCCACATCCATTGTAGCCCTTGAGCAATTTACATTTATAATATCAACAGCCGAATATTGGAGATGCTCAAAGCTTCTTTCAGGCGAATACTTATCGGCGTATGAAAATGATACTAATTTACATTTAGAATAAATTTCTTTATCTGCAGCCGACCGCAGCAGGTTTTTAGTAGTTTTAGAATTATTAATAGTATTTTCGGAATTATTAATGGATGCTGAATGTCCGGTTGTTTTTTCCGGGCCCTTGATTGTTTCAGTCCTGTTCATTTCAAACGAAGCTTTCTTCCCGGGGGGTCTCTCCATCTTCTCGATTTTTTCTTTTAATTCGGCTATTTGTGAATCTTTTCTTTTAATTTCCTTTTCATAAATGCCGCTTAAGGAATTAAGCGAACTAGTCAGCATGGAATTTGTGTGTTTCAAATCTTCAAATTTCTCGTTCTGGTTTTCAATCAGGCTTTCTTTTTCTTTTAACGTATTCTTATATTCTTGTGTATCGGATCTGATCTTTGTCAGTTCATTCTGCATCTTCAGCGAAGCATCACGTTCGCTGTTAAGCTCGGAATTTATCTTCCTGAGCTCCTCTTCATTATTAATAAAAACTTGGGAAATATCATTCGCAAGACTCATCTTCTTCTGGAATTCGGAAATTATTTTATTCTGCTCCTGGATCTCGCTCTGTTTCTGCCATACACTTGCCGAAAGCTCTCCGATCTCTTCTATAAAATTATTAATGAACTGCTGTTTCCTGGTCACTTCAACTTTTAAATTGCTCAACGATTCTTCATACCCGGACATTTTGGATGACTGGGAATTTATGAGAGCCTCTTTCTTTTCAATATCCGTTTCCTTCTCATCAATCTGTTTCTGAAGCTCTTCAACCAGGGCTGAAAGGCTTTGGATCCCTTCGTCTTTATTTCCCAGCACCTGCTTCAGCTTAATTATTTCCGCTTCTGCCTTCCCAAGCTCCTCGTTATGCCCTGAAATTTCCAGGTTCTTTTTTTCCAGTTCTGCAGTGAGCCCGGCCAGATTTTTCTCATTGCCTGCCAAATCGATGTTCAGGGAATCTATTCTCTTCTTTAAATCTTCCAGCTCGGTTTTCATCCCGGCTTGTTTCTCCTGGTCTTCCTTTTGGCTCAGAAGCTTCAGCCGTTCTTCATTCAGATCCGCAACGGCTTTTAAATTCCGGTCCAATTCATCCTGGAGCTTTGAAATCAGTACTATCTTCCCCTCCAGTTCTTTTTCCAATCCGGAAATTAATGTCTCCTTTTCGCGCAAATTATTTTCAATACCGGAAAGAATTGATTCTTTCTCTGCTGCCTCGGCTTCGTATTTGGAAATTACGGCATTCTTTTCACTTAATTCAGCTTCAAGAAATTTAATATTATTTTTATTCTCTTTGTCGAGATCAGATAATGAATCGATCTTCTTTAAATTTTCCGATTGTGCGCCTTTGTATTTTGCAATCTCTTCTTCAAGCTCGTTTATCGTGCAGTTCCGGCTTTCCAGCATCTCATTTTTTTCCTCATCGGAAGCTTTAAGATTTTTCTCCAGCTCTTCCAATTTTTTTATTTTATTAAGGAGATCTTTCGTTTTGGACTCATAATCCGATATTGCAGCCGCCATCTTATTTTTTTCATTATCCAGGTGAGATAAATTTTCTGATATGCTGTTGACAATCTGATTTATCCCTGAGCAGACTGTATTAACATCAATCGCGGGATTTTCCTTAACTGCGGAAAGGTAATCATTCTCTGCGGCCGGAGGAGCGGAAGGGTTTAATTCTGAAGCAGACGGCTGCTCGTCAGGATTGGAGAGTTCATTTAGAATCTTTTCAAGTTCGGATTTGGATGAAGGATCGAGTCCGTTGATTGATTCCCTGATAATATTTAAAATCAAAATATCTCGGGAAAGGAGCATATCAATATTTTCTTTTGAAAGACGGGCAACCACCGAATTCGCCGTCGCAAATGCAGCGGAAGTCTTTTTTGCTTTAAGGAAGTAATCTTCATGCCCGAAAAAATCATTTTTAGCCATAATTGCGGGGGTTTTCCCAAATGAATGCTTCTTTAACAGCTTAATTTCACCTTCAATAATCAGGTAAATGAAAAGGGAGGGATCTTTCAGGCGGTAGAGCTTCTCGCCTTTTTTGAGGAGCAAAATATCTATTTTTTGATCGTCAAATGAGGATAGCGTTAACTTAGAATTTCTGAAAAGCTCATTAGTTATAAGTTTTTTTTTAAGGAGTAAAAAACCGCTTATGTTTTTAACTATCTCCATGTATAAAAACTTTAAAGTTTCGCTTAAAAAGACAAAATAAATGCCAAGTATTACATCTTCTTAATTTTATTTAAAAAGTTGAATAAAACGCAGTTTACGCAGACCTGCCTTGCCCGCAGGCAGGTTTAGAGGATTTGCAGAGATAGGATGGGAAGTTTAATCATGCAGATTTACCCGATAATATAGAACACCGGCGACACAGATTACACGGATTTACACGGCAATATCCGCGTTAATCTGCGTAGTCCGTGTTCTATTAACCGTACCCGAAATGGAAATCCTGTAATCCTGTGAATCCTGGTCATTAATCCTGTGAATCCTGGTCATAGGCTTTTATCCCCTCGGCTATGCGGGTAATTTGATCTTCATCCCGATATTGATCTATGGGAAAAGCAAGGAGGTAGATTTTTCGGCATAAGGGCCTGAGTCGCTTGTTAGGTGTGTTGTCTTTAACTATAATATTGAGATGTTTACCCTTTTATTTAAACCAACTTCTATTATTCTATTAAAAGTTGATATTTGTATATCACTTTTTCCAGCTTCAATTCTTGAAATGTAACTTTTTTTAGTCCCGGTTTTTTCTGCAAGCTGTTCTTGTGTTAACTTAGCTTTTTTTCTTTCCTCTTTTAACATCTCTCCAAGTCTAAATGCCAATGATTCCGCTTCAAATTTTTCTCTTTTGGAAGTTCCCTTTTTACCATGCTGTTTATTTAAATGACTTTCAAATGAAGTTAACTTTTTCATTATATATTCCTTTTCATTTTCTTTATAAAATATTCTTCCTTCAATTTTTTCCCTTGTTCAAGCTCCTTTTTTGGTGTTTTGTTAGTTTTCTTTACAAAGCAGTTTAAAAGAATTAATAATTTTCCTTCATCAAAGAAACTAAATATTCTTATATTTTTTGAAGCCGTGCTTACTCTGATTTCATATAATCCATCTGTTCCCTCAAGATATTTTAAGAATTTAATTGGAACAATTTCAATGTTTCTAATTAGGTCGAGAACAAAATCAATTTTCTCCTTTGTCTTATTATCTTGCTTAGAATAAAAATCCAGGAAGAAATTGCCATAAAATAGAATATTTCTTTTCGCATATTTAAGATAACTAATTAGTTAACATCATTCAATAGATTATAAACGCACCTAACTGATTATTAAGAAGATTATCTTAAAAGATCCTTTAGATAAAATTATCCGAAGGATCCTTTGGACATGATTATTAAAGTTCTGTGGAACTCTGTGTTAGTTAGTGTAAGAGTCGAAAAACTCTGTGTCACTCTGTGTAAGTATTTTTAGATTTTAGTTACACAGAGATCCGCAGAGTTTCGGGAATAAAAGACAACCACAGAGATC
>DATKLQ010000241.1:0-3523 GCA_035542335.1 Ignavibacteriaceae bacterium
TCTTGATCATTATCTTAGTCTCATCCGGTCATTGGTCAATTGACATTGGTCATTAGTCATTCAGTGGTCATTCATAGTCATTCATAGTCAATTGTAGTCATTTATCGTTAAGATTTTCTATTGATTTGAAGCCCTAAGATCCCGAGTGTAAATATACTTTGAACATTATCTTGAACTTGAACATGAACTTGAATTTGAACTTGAACTTTCACTCCAGGTCCAACTCAATTCCTAGCAGCAGATTCCATCCCTCTATCGAAAATTCATTCTCGTACAGATTGTCTTTAAAGTAGCCTACTTTGGAATAAAGTTCGAGATTATTTGATATTGTCCTGGCGAGCTTTAAGTAAACCCGGTTTTCAAGATTTAAAGAAGAATAAATGGGACTAATAAAGATTTCCGGATTACCTTTTATCCTGAACTTCCGGCTGTAATAATCGGCAAGAATAAAAACTGACCAATCATTTAAGAACACCACACCAGCTACAAACCGGATCCAATGTTCATAAGAAAGATTTTTGGTGTATTTCGATTCGTGAATAATGAAGCGGTAATCAGCAGTAAGGATCATGCTTTTCAGGAAGCTTAAGCTTAATTCGGGTCCGTACCGCCATCCCTGGTTCATAAGTTCAATCTCCGAATTAGTCCCCCCGATAATTATATGCGATTTACTGTTTATCATAAATCTTTCAAGATAAATTCCGTAGCCGTACTTGAAGTACCTGTCTGCTGATTTAAAAAGCATTGCATCAACGAAGAAAAGATCTAATTTATATTTCCCCTGATTATCAATAATTTGGTAGCCGTAGCCTGCATTTGAGCTGAAAGAGTTTTCATCCGAAGCGGGCAATTCGAAATTGGCTGATGCTAATAATATATCGTAATCTATATTCAATCCCCGTCCGTTAAAGAAATTCAACTGGCGTGACAAATTTCCTCCCCAAGTAAAATCCTCTTCCTTTTCCGAATAATTTCCCTCTGCCTTCATTTTTACAGAGGCAATGGAATTTTTAAACCTGTAGAATTCAGGCCTTGCTCTAAGCTGAACCGAAGCTTTCCTTGTTTCATTTTCGTAATTATATTTTAATAAACCGTCTAGCCGCGTTAAAATATCGTTTTGCTTAAAAGTCTCTTCACCTGTCGATTTATAGAAGCCGAATTCCCCATTCATTCTGAAGTCGACTTGCGGGTAATTTAAAGGGATATAAAAAAGCAGGAGCAGGAAGAAAGAAATAATGAAAGGAGTAAACATTTATTGATATTCTATTTTATTTGCAAGAACTAATTTAAGTTCCTGCAGCCTTAATTTCACCTCCTTAAGCAATTTTTCATAATCTTTCAGATCCAGGTTTTTCCCGGAAGTATTTATCGAACGGTTCCAGCCCAAATCGGGAGCCTGAACGTTTTTGGTATCCAGCTGGTTTAATAATGAATAGTATGCTTTTACATTTACATCGTTACTTCCAGGGTTACCTCTTTCGCCAAATGTACTCGAACTCCCCTCTCCCGATGTTCCGGTTCTGGAAATATTTCGGGGTATCATACCGCTCTCAAACTCTGTTTCCTCCAAAAACTTTTTACTCTTCTTCTCCAAATCAGCTATCTGTCCGATTTCATTGCTTTCAACCTCCACATTTCCCAATAATTTATCCACTTCCGAAAGAGCATTATCCAGGTATTCCTTGAACAAGGTTTTTTCCCTGGGATCAGTCATTTTCTTCAAATCAATCTTAAGAACTTTTTCAGGATTAAATGAAAGCATAGGAATTTTAGGAGAGACCATCAGCCTCTGCCCGGTATAGTAAAAGATTTCGGAATTTAATTGTTCATTCTCCCTGCCGGAAGCTTTTAATCCTTCAAGCGAATCAATTATAACCGAGTAATTTTTGAACAGCTGCTTCTTTATCTGCTCGATATCGTTCCCGATCCTGTTCAGGTTTTTTTGATGTTTTTCAAGGTTATTCGATAAAGTCGCGGAACCGGATAAGAGCCCGACTAGAATATCTTCATCAGGCTGGTCTTTCTTCTTTTCATTATCTATTAATGAAGCTCTTTTTAGAATAAGAGCCCCAAGCGAATCTACTGCAGAATTTTCCTTCAGATATTCTTTTTGAAGAGTCTCATAATTCTTTTCAAGCTCATTTAAGCTTTGCGCGTTAAGCTGAACAAAGCTTAATAAGAATAAGGAAAGCATATAACAGGAATATCTTTTCATATCAGCCTGTACTTTTCCAGTTTATAGTATAAAACGCTAGTGCTTATTCCCAGGATTTTTGCCGCACGGTTTTTAATACCGTTTGCTTTTTTCATTGCGGTCACGATTAAATTTTTTTCAAATGAATAAAGAGCTTCTTCGAGGGGAAGATTTTCAAAACCGGAATTAAAGGAAACCGAGCTGCTCAAATGACTTGCTATTAGGGAAGGATCGATTACCTTGCCGGATGAAATCACAAACAACCTTTCTGTAAGGTTTTCAAGCTCCCGGATATTTCCCGGCCACGGATATTCCATCAGCATTTCCAGGCCCTCCCGAGTTACTTCTTTTACCCCGCAGTTATTCTTTAAAGCAAGCTTCTTTATAAAATAATTAACAAGCTGAATAATATCTTCTTTCCGCTCCCTAAGGGACGGGAGATTAATCGGTATTACGCTCAGCCTGTAGAAGAGATCTTCGCGGAAGCGTCCTTCAAGAATAAGCTTCTGAAGATCCTTATTTGTGGCTGCAATTATTCTCGTATCCGATTTCAAAGTGAATTCCCCGCCTACTCTTTCAAATTCTCCTTCCTGGAGCACGCGCAGTAATTTTACCTGCATTGCAGGAGAGATATCTCCAATTTCGTCGAGGAAAAGAGTCCCTTTATCTGCAAGCTCGAATCTCCCTTTCTTTTGCTTAATAGCCCCGGTAAAAGATCCTTTTTCATGGCCGAAGAGCTCACTTTCAAGCAGATTTTCATTCAATGCACCGCAATTGATTTTTATAAAGGTATGATCGCAGCGTTTACTTTTTTTATGAATAGCCCGGGCAATCAGCTCCTTGCCGGTCCCGCTTTCGCCGTGGATTAAGACCGTAGAGTCTTTATCTGCAACCTGTTCAATTAATGAAAAAACCTTTTTAATAGCCGGAGAGGTGCCTATTATCTCTTCATAGCCAGTATAGAGCTCATCATTTAAAATTTTATTTTGTTCAATCAGGTCTTCGAGTTTCTTTTCATTTTGAATCTTCTGCCAGATTTTTTTCACCCTGATCCTGAGCTCGTCGGGAGAGAAAGGTTTTGTAAGGAAATCAGCCGCACCTAGTTGCATTGCTTTAACCGCATCGTCAACCGTACCGTATGCGGAAATCATTAATACTTCAGTCCTTTGATTTATTTCTTTAATCTTCCGGAGCACTTCAATGCCGTTCAAGGGATCCATTTTTAGATCCACGACAGCCAGGGCCGCCGAATCGAACTGCATTTCATTCAGCGCATCCACTCCGTTTTCAAAGGACTTAACCGAGTAGCCCTCCCTTTTCAGGCTTTCT
>DATKLQ010000242.1:0-2762 GCA_035542335.1 Ignavibacteriaceae bacterium
TAAAACCTTTTAATCTTAACTAGCTAAGCCGAAAACAAATACTAAAGGCAGAAATAAATATGATTACCGTTAATTTCAACCCCTTCCCTTTAATAACCACTGAAAGATTGATCTTAAGGGAAGTTGAAGAAAACGATGTGAATGAGATTTTCTTTCTTCGTTCCGATAAAAGAGTGATGAAATATCTTGACAGGCCTCCGGCAAAATCAACTGAAGAAGCTTCCGATTTTATAAAGAAACTCCTCTCTATCGTGGAAAATAATGAAGGCGTTATATAGGCAATTACTTTAAAAGGTGATACCAAATTAATCGGAACTATCAACTACTGGAATATTCAGAAAGAAAATTACAGGGCTGAAATCGGATACATTCTTCACCCTGAATTCTGGGGAAAAGGAATAATGCAGGAAGCATTTAATAAAGTTCTTGAATTCGGATTTAACTCTATGAACCTTCATTCAATAGAAGCTAACGTAAACCCGGAAAATAAAGCTTCAATAAAATTGCTTGAAAGGAATAATTTTATAAGAGAGGCATATTTCAGGGAAAATTATTTTTTTGACGGAAAGTTCCTTGATACCGCGATCTATTCTCTTTTGGCGCAGGATTATAAAGCGAATTTCGGATTTCCCGCCTCTGGCAGGACGGGTCCGATTTCGAATTAAAGTAGATCATCTTAAATCTTAAATCGTTGATCCTTGTTTTCAAATCAAATAATCCCATGGAAATTTCGGATTTCGAATTGCGGATTTCCGGCACAAGTCAGATTAAATACCTTTTTGTATTACACAACTGAATGACTATCGAATGACAATGAATGACTACCAATGGCTATAAAATAACTATGAATTACGATTTCAGGTTAACGATTTTAGATTTCAGATTTGCCTATAAACTTAGCTCCAGCCTTTAGCCTCAACCATTCATTCCCTGCAAAGCAAACAGGCATGCGCCTATGCATTCATGCCTCAATGCCTTAGCATCCATTCAATCATTCATCCATTCTTAACCTTAGCCTTAGTTTCAGCCTAAAACTCAGCCTTAACGCTCACATTCCGCTCAGCCAATTTTCTTTCCTGAAGCCTTTTACTTCTTTCTCCAGATACATTTTATTATCAACATCTGTTTTTGGGAGCAGACCGAATGAAAGAACATCCGTGGGACAATTAACAATACAGGCGGAGCAGCTTACACATTCAACATCATTCATTGGGATCCCTTTGTTTGCATAATTCATTACATCAATTCCCATATGACATACTTTAGTGCATATATTGCATGAGATGCATTTTTTCTTATCTGCAAAAATCCTGTACCTAGAAAACCTGGAATAAATATGCATTAATGCGGCAAGCGGACACAAGAATCTGCACCAGACTCTTCCGCTTAAAAAGAAGTATACTCCGAATCCTAGCACTCCGGCAAAAATTATATCTACAACAAGAGAATAAACTTCTCTTCCGGTTCCCGCTATCGAACTAACCGAGGAATTAATTACGGGGACATTAAAATCTCCTGCAACCGAAATCAGTTTTATTAATGTAATTAAAAATGCGAAAAGCAGGACCCATTGTCCTGTCAACTCCGTTTTCTTTGGTCCGGCGCCGTGCGGCATTTTTGTTCTGTATTCATCGCCTAGAGTTTCAGCCAAAGCGCCGCATGAGCAGATCCATCCGCAGTATGCGCCTTTTCCCCAGTACCTGATTATCAGCGGAATAAAAAGGAAAGTCTGTACTAAGCTGAATACTAACCAGAAAGAAGTAATATGCCCGTCGAATAGATTTCCGATGTTAAGCGGCCAGGCCAGAATAAAACCGTATGAACGCCAGTAGCTTTCATTAGGAAAGATCTGGGTAAATATAAAGCCGCTGCTTGTTCCCAGTGCGCCTATTTTGCCCAGCCATGGGAATATTATTTCGGGAAGGATGAAAAGGGGAAAAATCTGGATAAGAATTAAAGCCCATGTTTGCACTTTAATATATTTTGTGGGTCTGACATGGATCCGCCTTAATCCGAAAATTAATATTGTAAGGGAATACAAAAATGTATAGTAGAATCCGGGGGATTCATTCAGCAATTTCAAACCGAAATAACGGCTCCCGAAAAAAACTACAATGAACAAAGTTCCGGCTGAAATGAGGTAAGTATATTTAATTACGTTCCAGCCTGAAGAGAAATATCTTTTTATATTATTGAAGAACTGAATGAGCAGATAAACTCCTAAAAAAACTGCACCCAGAAAACTGAAATGAGCTGTTAAAGCTTCAATCCCTTTAAGCCAATCGGAAGAAAAAAGGGAAGGGATAAATTCTTTAAATGGAAGAGTCAAAAATTCGGAAATAAATTTTAAATTGAATAACTCGGCAAATGGGGACAGCCAATCTTTCGAATGAAAGCTATTTATGAGAGATTGAACAGGCTGGCTTGTTTTCCCGAAATAAATTACGCAGGAAACCAAAAGGAGTTCGGCAAACATCGACCTCGACGCCGGTGATGATTCCCCTTCCATCTTTATTCCGGAGCGTTTAAAAAATTGGAGAGGCAGCTCCCTGCCGATAAGAACAATTACCATTGAATTTTTTATTTCGGATTCTTTTCCGTCCTTCTCCTTAAGAAATACGGAATTCCGGGTAATTCGTAATACTTCGGTTTGAAGCTTCAAATTAATTCTGCCTTCGTTCACAAGCTTACTGAGCTCAGCGATATTTCCTTCTTTAGGACGTGAGAATACAGCACCTCTGTAAGAAAGAGTAACAGATTCG
>DATKLQ010000243.1:0-6911 GCA_035542335.1 Ignavibacteriaceae bacterium
AAAAACCGATGGCATTGACTTCTTCTCAAGCAGAGGAAATGATAAATGTATGTAAAGCCAATAATGTGCTCCTTTGCGTAAATTATATTTACCGGTTCCATCCACTGGTTAGAAAAGTTAAGGAGCTTATATCATCCCAAATGATCGGGAAAATAGTTTCTATTACTGCAAGCTTTAACGTAGATTTTCCGCCGAGTGAAAACTTCAGGTTCCGGAAATCCTTGAGCGGCGGCGGCGCGCTTCGGGATCTCGGAACTCATATAATAGATCTTCTGAGATTCTTCGGAGGCGAAATAACGGAGATTAAGGGCACAGTTGATAATATAATCTATAAAAGCGAGGTGGATGACTTCACGGCTGCTATTGTAAAATTCCGGCACAGCGGGTATGGATTCTTTAACGTATCATTCAACTGCAAAAAAGCATTTAACAGGATTGAAATCCTGGGCCATCTTGGTGCAATCTCTTTGGAGAAAATAATAGGAGTAAAAAATGTTTCGGCAAAGCTTACGATACTTCTTGACGGGGAGGCAAAGAAGGCATTCAGGAAAAGAGGGAACAGGATGGTTTATATGCTGCGTTCGGTGCAGAAATCATTTTTAAGACATGAAGATCCGGCTGCTACCGGTTATGACGGATACATAAATTTAAAACTGATGGAAGAAATTGAAAAACAGAACGAATTCAGAAATTAATATTTATAATAAATTGCAAAAGTAAAATATGAAGATTGCTCTATTGGTCGGCGGAAGTTCACCTGAAAGGGAAATTTCAAAACGTTCCGGCTTTGCCGTTTATAATGCGCTGAAAGAAATGGAACATGAAATAATTGTAATCGACCCCGCTTACGGCAGGAACCAGTCGGATGATATTTCAAAATATTTCGAGGAAAAAGATTTTGCCGGAATATCAAATAAGAATTACACGGAAACCTTTCAATCGGAACTGTTCAGCGGTATCGATTTGGCTGTTATCGCCCTGCATGGAAAATGGGGAGAAGATGGGACGGTCCAGTCGCTGCTGGAATTAAAGGGAATTAAATATACAGGATCAAAAATACTCGCAAGCGCAGCTGCAATGGACAAGAATATGTCCAAAATTCTTTTCAGGCATTTTAAAGTCGGCACAGCCAAATGGATTACCGCTTCACCGGAAGGATATGAACCGAAATTGCTTTCAAAAATCATAAAAAAAGATTTAGGTTTTCCTTGTGTAATCAAGCCGAACGATCAGGGATCGACCGTAGGACTGACAATCTGTAAAAATAAAAACCAGGTTGAAGAGGCTTTGGCCCTTGCTTTTAAATTTTCAGATAAAGCATTGATCGAAAAATATATTCCGGGGCGGGAGCTTACAGTGGCAATATTGGAAAAAGAGCCGCTGCCGGTGCTGGAAATAAAGCCCAAGCACGGAGTATATGATTATGAATGCAAGTATACTTCCGGAATGAGTGAATATGAAGTACCTGCAAAGTTACCGGATAAAGTAAAAAAGAAGCTACAGGCTCAGGCGCTTTTGGCCTTTAATTCGTTGGGATGCGAGGGATACGCAAGGGTCGATTTCAGATTGAATAAAAAAAATGAGATTTTCTGCCTTGAGGTTAATTCACTCCCGGGAATGACTGCAACGAGCCTTGTCCCGAAAATGGCTAAAGCAGCGGGTATTTCTTTTCAGGAGCTTTTAGACAGAATAATGAAAGCGGCTTTGAAGTGAAATTTCTAAAGAGCAAAAAAGCTAAAATCATTCTGCTGTTGATTTTGTTTTTAACCGGTGCAGGCTTTATTCTCTTTAACGAATACGGGGTTTTGAAATACATGAAGCTGAAAAAAGAAGTCAATGAACTAAATCAAAAAATTGAGCAGACGGAAAAGGAAAATAGAAACCTTGAAACCGGAATCGATTCGCTTGAAAAGAAAGTTCCTGCTAAAATTGAAGAGACTGCAAGAGAAAAATATAATATGAAACGGCAGGGGGAAAAGTCCGTTAAAGTTTTTGAAAAATAAAAACCTAATTATAGCCCCGAACCTGCCATGCCTGCTTGTCAGCAGATATGTAGGCTGGAAGGTTACACGAATTTAATATAGAAATCATTAACTTTAATTCGTGAAATCAGCGGCTAAACAAATCGAGGTATTTTGAAAGAAATCCCCCAGGTTCCTCTTGCAGAAAGAGTAAGACCTAAATCGCTATCTGAATTCAGGGGACAGAAGGCTCTTCTCGATCCGGGGAAGCCGATAAGGCTGATGATTGAGAACGATACACTAAGCTCATTCATTCTTTGGGGTCCTCCCGGTTCGGGAAAAACTACGATTGCAAAAATTATTGCCGAGAAAACAAATTCCGACTTCTACCAGATAAATGCAGTCTCCTCCGGCGTTAAAGATATCCGTTCTATAATCGAAACAGCCGAGCTTAACCAAAAGATGAATAAAAGAACAATCCTTTTTATCGATGAAATACATAGGTTCAATAAGGCACAACAGGATGCACTCCTTCATTCCGTAGAATCAGGACTTGTTATACTAATCGGCGCAACGACAGAGAATCCTTCATTTGAGGTTATCCCTGCTTTAAGATCCAGGGCAAGAGTTTATCTGCTGGATAACTTATCCAAAGAGGATCTTCAGGCAATATTGAATTTCGCCTTAACAAGGGATGAATTCTTATCCAAACTTAATATAGGATCGGTTGATTCCGATTTCCTGATTTATTTATCCGGCGGAGATGCAAGGATTATGCTGAATATCCTGGAAGCTGCAGTAGTACAGGAAATTGATAGCAGTCAAATACAAATAACGAAAGAAGTTTTAGAGAATATCGTACAGAAGAAAAATATTGTTTATGATAAAGCAGGAGAAGAGCATTATAATGTAATTTCGGCATTCATAAAAAGTGTAAGGGGAAGCGACCCGGACGCAGCACTTTACTGGCTCGCAAGAATGCTCGAAGGTGGAGAAGATCCTTTGTTTATTGCAAGGAGACTTGTTATACTTGCATCGGAAGATATCGGGAATGCTTCTCCGAACGGATTAGTCCTTGCAGAAGCGGCATTCAGCGCGGTTGATAAAATCGGGATGCCGGAAGCAAGAATAATTTTAGCTCAGTGCACGACGTACCTTGCATCAGTACCTAAAAGCAATGCATCCTACATGGGACTTGAGCAGGCCTATTCGGATGTCAAGAACAAGCAGTTGTTTCCCGTTCCCCTCCACCTTCGGAATGCCCCGACAAAGCTGATGGAAGAAATAGGCTACGGAAGCGAATATAAATACCCGCACAATTATAAAGATCATTTCCTAGAAGAGAATTACTTCCCAGAGAAATTAGAAGGCTCGCAATATTATTTTCCGACAGAATTGGGGCAGGAAAAGAATCTTAAGGATAGGCTAAAATCACTTTGGAAAACTAAGAAGAAGTATTAATTCTAGACCGACTGCCGCATATCTTCAATAAGTAAGGTCTTCAATCTAAAGAAAATAGAGGGGAATTTTCTATTGGATTATTAAGATAAATTTTTATTAAGTTAAATGTATAAATAAGGTACCTTCTAAAATACTGTTTAGAATCTCTTTCAAATTCTGGAAAGAAATTATATAATTACTCAATTGCTCAATTGTAAGAGAAATAATCTTGCAATCTTGTCCCGCAAAGCGGGATCCCGCTCCGCGGGATAATCTTGTAATTATTTAATTAAAATTAAACAACGGGGTGCGGGAATGAAAATCAAAGCAGCATTTTTTCTCTCCCTTTTATTATCAACACTAGTCTACTCTCAATACGGTGAAATTTCATTAGGTCTTAACGGCTCTGCAATAATTCCAAAAACTGGAAAAACCGGTTTGGGAAGCAATGTTTCTTTCATATATAATATCTCCAATCAATTGGCAATTCATCATGGGATCGGAATTTTCGGCTGGGGGAATATTCCCTACAATTCCAGCAGAATATTCATCTATTCTATGGCGGTAAGATATTATTTGACAAAAACTACTATCCAACCCTATTTATCAGCCGAATTGAATTACGCAATAGGAAAGTTCCGGGATACCTGGTTATATGTAGATGAATCGGATAAATTAAAACAATTTAATTATGAGAATAGAGTAAATGAATTTATATCAGGGCCCGGGGTTGGAATAAGATATCCGCTCACGGAATTACTCTCCCTGGACATTAACTACTCATTAATGATGACTGTAAGATCGAATCAATTGTATCATATGAGAGGATCAGTCGGCGTGCTGTACAGGCTTTGATTTATGACTAATTTAATAAAAGGAGATTTAGGATTTTAATCCGAAATCCGAAATCCGAAGTGTTGTTCTTACACCGCCACAAACATTTTCCCGGGGAGCTGCTTCACCAGTCCTTTGAATTCCAGTGAAAGAAGGTGTACGAGGCAGTCGGATGTAGTTAAGCTGCTAGATGAAGCAATCTTATCTATCTGCATCGGTACATTATCCAGAACCGCAATTATCTTTTCTTCGAACAAATTTAAATCAATTTCAGGTTTGGGAATGTTTTTCCCCAGAATCGGCTTTAATTTTAATTCAAGTGCAACAAGAACATCTTCAGCGTTCCTTATAAGCGCCGCTTCTCCTTTTTGAATCAGAACATTTGTCCCGTTTGATTGTTTTACTCCGAGATTGCCGGGGACGGCAAATACCTCTCTATTCTGGTCTAATGCGAAAGAAGCTGTCTGCATTGCACCTCCTGAAACATCTGTCTCAATTACAATGCAGCCCAAGCATAATCCGGAAATAATCCGGTTTCTTTTTGGAAAATTCTGTGCGTCGGGTTGAGTATCTAAGGGATATTCGGAGATTACAGCACCTGTCTCGGAGATTTCGTCAAAGAGCTTTTTATTTTCCGGAGGATAAACCACATTCAATCCTGAACCGATCACAGCAATAGTGCGGCCGCGGCTTTTGAGAGCTGCCCTATGTGCTGCCGAATCTATTCCCCTGGCAAGCCCGCTTACAATGGTTATATTCTGGGAAGCAAGATCTTCAACGATCTTTTCCGCCTGGATCTTACCGTAGGCTGTAGGCATTCTTGTGCCGACCACTGCAATGGAATAATTATCCTGATCATCTATCCTGCCCTTGCAGTAAAGAAGGAGAGGAGGATCATATATTTTTTTAAGCAGTAATGGAAATTCCTGATCCCAGACAGTGATAATGCATCCATTAATTTTGCTTAAAGCCTCAAGCTCCTTAAGCGTGCATTCTCTTGCATTATTTCTTTCCCTATTGGATCTTTGAATTCTCCTGGCTAGGTTAGTGCTTATTCCGTCTGCTTCAAGTAAAGAGTTGAAATCGGCGGCAAGAATTTTTTCGGTAGTTCTGAATTTAGAAAGCAGGTTTCGGATTTTGCCGGGCCCAATCCCCTCAACTGAAAGAAGCAGCTTAAGATCAGTCAGCTGGTTAAGAGTTAATCTAGTCAAAAGAAAAAAATAGAATTTATCTTTTTAAAAACAGGTAAAATTAAAAAATCGGTAAAAATTATTTCTTTGTAATTTCAGGCTGCTCGGCCTTCTGTTGATTTGTCCCCTGAGATTGAGATTTTCCTTTTTTTCTTATGAAAATTGATGCTGGAAAAATCAATACATAAGCGATGACTAGAATTATAGGCGAGAAAACCAGGGAAGCAGCGCTGTTCCAATTACCGAGGCTCATAACGTAAAATCCGATTATGAGCAGCGCAAAACCGAGAAAGAGGAAAAAATAATTCTTCTTATTCCAGTAAATCCCGAATGGTGATTCGAAAGTAGTCTTTGCTGTTTTTATGTTTTTCTTTTTAATAGTTTTAGCCATAAGTTCGGTTATTAAGTTATTAACTCATTAATTACAAATACAAATTTACTAAAAAAAAGAGTAAGAGAAAGAAACTGAGTGAAAATCGCAGCGTGTGCATGGATGCATGACTCTATTTATTTCCATTTCCTTTCCTAACGCAGCAAGCAACTTTGCCCTCTGCTCTATGCTTTATTATTAAGATTAAAATAGAGGTGAAAAGGTTCCCCCATGATCAGCTATTTGGAATTCCATATCCGGTATCCAGCATCCAGTATCCAGTATCTAGCATCCAGTATCCGGCATTCAGTATGAACCGACTAAGATTAAGATCCCGCTGATTTTAGTAATAAAAAAGCCCAGTGATGGGGGTACCACTGGGCTCGACTCATTATCATCAAAGGGCAGGGGAGGACCCTTTGAAAGAGTCGGTGTAATATATACCGAACTCAAATATTTGTCAAGTTTTTACTTACTGATTTGATATACAATCTTTCTAATTGTGTCGAACTGCAGATAAGGGTATTCCTCCCTGATGGTATCGATTGCGTCTCCCGCGCTTACCTTATTTGCCCTCAGCTGTTTAAATTTCTTTCTTATCTGGTAATCCCTTACCGATTTCTCATCTATAAGCCCGTGAGAATTTAACAACTCAAAAATCTCATCGCTGATAAGATCAGACAAGGGATTGTCGATTTTTGCTTTCACGGTTTTCATCTTGCCTTCCTTTTTTTATTTATGAATGACGGACCTGCAGAAAAGGGCAGGTTATCTGAGCTATAGTATCGATTTTTGTCTTATACTTTTTCCTTTTATTAAAGTTTCATTTGTAAACCGGCTGCACTATGGCACCTAAAAACAAAAAAACCGACCAGAGTGTATCCCTAAATCGGCATCATTTGCTACTCCGGTAAAATTAATTACAACCCGGGTGGTTATAATTTTATTCCTGTAGCAAATCCCTATAAATAATTTCCTTTCCGCGATTTTTCCCGCTTTTCGGGGGAATTATACCCACAAAAATAGGAAAAAAAATAATAATGTCAATGAATGGCGTTTAAAATTATTGCTGCCCGTAATTGTAATACGTTAATTCAGTAGATTTAGATTTAAAAA
>DATKLQ010000244.1:0-5205 GCA_035542335.1 Ignavibacteriaceae bacterium
GTTATGACTTTTTATAAATATTCTGTCAGAAGATTAATATTTATTGATTTATTGTCAATAAGTCTCTCCCTTTTTAAGGGAGAGATTAGAAAGAGTTTATTAATTTTAAGACATATATGAATTATTTATAAAAGTAAAAAATGAGGTAGGCATTATTTAGGGTAATCTTTTTACGAGCATGGAGTTTGATCAATCAAAATCTTTAAGCGCTTTTTTGTTTTAAAGAATTATGATATTCAACCCGGCCCTGAAATTATTCCCGTCCCTGTAATTTAGTTTCCATGCGAATTCAACTTCAACCGGAATTAAAACCTGCCCCAGCCCGAAGCCGATCTCAAAAAAAGGATGCGGAAATGTTTTTACCGGCAAAACCAGAATTTCCTGCGATTCCTTTTTTAACTCGGCATATGCAATATTAAAGAAAGATTTAAATTGAATCTCCCAATCCTTTAAGCCTGGAATTCTCAGCAGCCTGAATAGCTCATCATTAAACCTATGCTCTAAATTTAAAGTGACAATCTTCTCACCCTTAATCTCGTTTACATTTAATGTCCGGAAGGAAAAATTCTTAAATAAAAGATCTATATTGCCGGGTATCCCGTAAAGCAGCTGGTAAGGCAGCCGGCCTGTATTGTTAATTCCTATAATGTTGAAATTCAATCCCGCAGATTTAAAAGTTTGCAATGTTCCGCTTATATTTATCAGGTATGTTGTAAAATTTAGCTCGCTTTTCAGCAGGTTTTTATCCGAATGGATTATATCGCCTCTCAGCAAAATATATGAGCCCGGGCCGGTTATTCTTCTCCTGGTGTACCCGTCTTCAATGTAATCCCTGAAATCGAATGTAAAGCCGGCAGTTAAAGAATTTATTTTTGCCTGGTACATACCCGGATTCTCCCGGAATATTTTGTTCCTGGATAAAAATGAAAAATTTGTATTTACATAAGCATTTTTATCTGTATGATTTTCAAAACCGGCTCGTAAGGCTAAGACAGGGAATATTTCACCACCCGCTTCAAATTTGAACCCTGATGTGTAATAATAATCTTCGAACTCATATTTTGAAAGAAGGGATAGAGCAGTGGTGGTAAGCTTATCATAGTCCTCCGAGATCACTTTAAGCTTATTATATGCATTTAAGCTTAAATAGTATATCCGGTATTTCCCTAAAAGATATTTTAATTTCAAATCTTCCTTTACCCTTTTATCGGCAAAACCGTAGGAGAGGTTAAGAGAAGAATTAAATCTTTTTAAAAATAAATCCGACAATGAGGATTCAAAGTCAATTGTATGTCCCTCTACCCTGTTGAAATGATACATTCCAATCGGGGCGCTGACTGAAAAATTTTTCGTAATATCTATCCTGGTGGAAAAGATTGAGAATCTATCCCAGAATGTCTTTGGTATCCTGGTTAAACTGTCGATTCTGCGGTATGCGTTTGATTCTTCGGTTGTGTTCGGGATTGTCTGAATGCTTTGCCAATATGTTGAATCTTTAGAGTCGGCTTCGGGCAGCACGGTAACAACGGCTTTATCAAAATAATCCCTGTCAATAGGGACATTTATTTTATAATCATACATAATTGAATTAAGCTCTAATCCGAACCTTACAAGTCCCAAATAATTTGCCGATACGGAAAGCCTGTAATCCACAGGCATAAACAAAGAATCATCGAACATTGAAAACTGCTGGTAAATATTAACGGTATCGAATATTCCCCCGATATTGGCGGCCCGGTTCAGGCGAAGGTCCACTTTAATTAATTCATATGAGCTGTCGGTAATAAATATTCTTCCTTCAAAACCGGGATCGCTGCTGTTATCGGGAGAAAAATAAATCTGGTAAACTTTTCTCGAATCAATGGACAGCTCATTTTCTATGTAAAAATAATAGTACGAAAGAGAATTATCCGACAAAGGGCCCGGCAGAGGTTTTGTAAAAAAATTTATAGCATCTTCATAAAAGTTTTTTATTACTCTTCCGCCGGTAAGAATATTAATCGATGAGGGAAAATTTGAAGTCTGTTTTCTTGCCGTAATAATTTCCTTGAACTTATCGGGTTTTTCAAAAAATCCCACACTTTGGTTTTCTATAATACCTGTTATTTTTAACTTAATTGAGTCTTGTGCGCCTGCAGTTATTTTAAGATCATCATCGCCGCCGGTTAAGTCTTTCTCTGTTTTAATAAGCCCTTTTGTATAAGCTTTAAATTCATAGCTGTTTAATTTTGATGCTCTTATTCTCTTTTTTTCGATTGCTTTTTTAATTATTCCGACTGCGGGGTTTTCGCCTGGCTTGATTATAATCTCTTCCATGGGAAGATTTATTTGCAAGAGATGAAAATCAATATCTTCTAAATTTTGTTTAACCTCTATGGAAATTGTATCGGATGAATAACCTATAAAAGAGCAGATTAAAATATAATTTCCTTTCTCCAGCCGGAGTTCATATTTTCCCTCTTTGTTGGTTGAAGTTCCGGCGGTAGAATTGGCTACCCTTATGTTTGCAAAGCCAAGGGGTTCATTGTTGTTTTCATATACCTTCCCGCGGATAAAATACTCCTGGGCGAAGATGCCATGCGAAATAAGGGCAAGTAAAATAAAAAACTTCATAAGTTGACGTCTAAAATAAAGCCGAACAAAAATTATTCAAAGGTATTTTTTGAATTGCTGCTTATTTGAATTCATCCCAAACATTCATTATTATTTGACAATATATCTTTTCTTCCTTAAACAGCTTCAAGGAAAATACTTGGTCAATAAACTTTTTTTATGTGGATTATTCCTTATCTTCATATCTTTTACCGCTTTTACCCAAAATGAAATTAAATTCGAGGAGTTTGATCTTGATAACGGTCTGCATGTGATCCTTCACGAAGATCATGCCACTCCTATTGTTGCAGTAACGGTAATGTACCATGTCGGATCGAAGAATGAGAAAGAGGACAGGACAGGCTTTGCGCATTTTTTTGAACACCTGATGTTTGAAGGCTCTCCAAATATTCCGAGAGGAGAATATTTCAAATTAGTTCAGAATGCAGGCGGGGAATTGAATGCAAATACCGATTTTGACAGAACTTTTTATTTCGAGGTGCTCCCTTCAAATCAGCTTGAGCTTGGATTATGGCTTGAATCGGAAAGAATGATGCATCTGAAAATCGATACTATCGGTGTGGAAACTCAGAGAGAAGTTGTGAAGGAGGAAAGAAAAGAATCGCTGGATAATCAGCCTTATGGAAGGATATGGGAAGAAACTTTTAAAAGAGCATATACTGTCCATCCATATAAATGGATGCCAATCGGCTCGGTTCAGTATATCGATAGAGCTTCTCTTTCCGAATTTATGGATTTTTATTCAACTTATTATGTTCCTCAGAATGCAGTTCTAACTCTTGCGGGAGATCTTCAAATTGATGCTGCCAAAGATTTGATCGAAAAATATTTTAAAGATATTCCTAAAGGACAAAAAGAAATTATAAGGCCTAAAATAGTTGAACCGCCCCAGCTGCATGAAATCCGGGATACTGCATACGATAATGTTCAGCTTCCGGCGATTGTTGAAGCTTACCATGTCCCGCCGATTGGAACCAAAGAATATTATGCAATAGATATGCTGACAATGCTCCTTTCCTCTGGGCAAAGCTCCCGACTTTATAAATCCCTTGTAGATGAACAGCAAAAAGCTGTTTATATAGGGGCTTTTCCCGCAGGTCTGGAAGATCCCGGGTTGTTTATTGCAGTAGCAATTGCTAACTCCGGGATAAATGCGGATGAACTTGAGAAATCAATTGATTTTGAAGTCGGAAAAGTGAGAGATTCCTTAGTTACAGATGAAGAATATCAGAAAATCAGAAATCAGATCAAGACTCAGTTTGTAAATAAAGCTTCTCATGTTGCCGGGATTGCTGAAGATTTATCAAAATATTTTATGCTTTACGGCGATACGGATCTTATAAATTCAGAAATTGATAAATATATGGAGGTTACAAAAGAAGATATAAAAAATGCGGCCGAGAAATATTTAAATAAACAAAATAGAGTAGTCCTTTATTACCTTCCTTTGAATTCAAAGAAGGAGGTAAAAAAATGATGAAGATGGAGAGAATGACCTTAAGAGTTTTCATTATCTTACTTTTTTTAAATACAACTTTATTTTCCCAGGTTGACAGATCCAAACCGCCGAAACCGGGTCCTCCACCGGAAGTAAAGCTGGGCGAGTATATCCCTTTTCAATTAAAGAACGGGTTGAAAGTTTTTCTTGTGGAAAATCATAAGCTGCCAAGAGTCGCATTCAAGCTTGTGCTTGACATCGATCCTGTGCTTCAAAAGAATAAAGCCGGCTATGTTTCTGCAGCCGGACAACTTTTAAGAACAGGCACCAAGACCAGAACTAAAGATCAGATCGATAAGCAGCTTGATTTCATCGGTGCCGAATTATCCGCAAACTCCTCAGGCGCTTTTGCAATGTGTCTTAAAGAACATTCCGCGGTTCTGGCAGAACTGCTTTCAGACATTATTATAAACGCTGCCTTTAAGCAGGAAGAGCTTGATAAAATTAAATTAAGAATGAAATCCGATCTTGAAGCTTCCAAGGATGATCCTGAAGAAATTGCCAGGGTGGTAAGGAATGCGCTTGTATTCGGGAAAGATCATCCTTACGGGGAAGCAGTGACCGAGGAGACAATCAATAATATTTCACTGGAAGATTGCAGGGATTACTATAACAAATTTTTCAGGCCAAATGTCGCATACCTTGCCGTAATCGGGGATATAACTTTAGAAGAAGCAAAACCTCTGGTTGAAAGGTCCTTCGGGCCGTGGGAGAAAGAAAAAGTCCCGCGATATGAATATAAAAAACCTTTTCCTCCGGATAGCGGCCTGATAGCATTTGTGGATAGGCCTAATTCTGTGCAGTCGGTAATAAATGTTGCTTACCCGGTTGATTTAAAACCTTGGGATAAAGATGTGATTGAAGCAAATGTTGCAAATACAATTCTCGGCGGTGGTGTTTTCAGGCTGTTCAAAAACCTAAGAGAAAAACACGGCTATACCTATGGTGCCTATTCCTCCTTAAGGAAGGATGAATTGGCGGGAAGCTTTAATGCATATGCAAATGTACGGACTGAAGTAACCGATAGTGCGGTAGTCCAGATTCTCCTCGAGATGAAAAGAATCGGGAATGAAAAAGTCCCCGGCGATGAGCTC
>DATKLQ010000245.1:0-7338 GCA_035542335.1 Ignavibacteriaceae bacterium
GTTTAAGGGAAGGAAGAAATTACTTCAAGCTATTCAGGGATCTAAAATTTGAAAGGCCCGAAGATATCAGAATAAAATTTAAAGGCGCCTAATGAAATAAAGAGCGGAATTACTAGTTAAAAACAGGAATAAATAGAAAATGAATTAAGTGCAAAAATATTTCTAAAACAAGAATCAAGCTTAGATCTTACTCTATTGCGGAATTCTCATTTCACAAACTTGTAACCTGCTTTATGAAAAGTAAGAATATGCTTTGGACAGGAGGGATCATTTTCGATTTTTTTCCGCAGAAGCAGTATATAATTGTCGACTGTTCTAGTCGTAGGGTACTGGTCGTAGCCCCAAACCTCATCGAGGAGCTGATCGCGTGAAATGACTTCACCTTCCCGTTCAGCGAAATATTTCAGCAGTTTAAATTCCATTGCAGATAATTGAACTGCCGTTTCCCCCTTAAAAACTTCATGCTTTTTAAAATCCAGATGTATATCCCCAAAGGTGTACTCTTCTAATTCCATCTTTTTCTGAACAGTTCTTCTTAAAAGAGCATGAATTCTTGCTATTAATTCATTTGAACTGAAAGGTTTAGTAACATAGTCATCGGCTCCTATCTCCAAACCTAAAACTTTGTCTATCTCCTCTTTTCTTCCTGTTAACATCAGGATCGGGCTATTTATCCCCTCTTTTCTCAAGCTGCGGCAGATATCAATTCCGTCTATATCAGGGAGGGTAAGATCGAGAATAATCAATTCAAAATTCCCTGCTTTTGCCTGGTTGAAGCCCTTTTCACCGTTTGATTCGAGCGTTATATCAAAATAATGCTGAGCGAGTGTTGCTTTTAAAGCTTCAGCAACAGCAGGATCATCTTCAATTACTAATATTTTTTTCATATCACATCCAGACGGTATGTTTGCATTTTTAATATATAATCCGGTAAAGAGCAACCGGTTCTTTAATATTCTTGAACTGATACTCACCAAGCTGCTCAAACTGAATATTTGTTTTGCTTCGAAGTATTTTATATACATTTTCCGAGATATAAATTGCGCCTGCCGAAGCAACTTCCTGAATTCTTGCTGCAACATTGATTACGTCCCCTTTCAATCCGCCTTCAAATTGTACTACATCTCCCAAGTGGACACTTATACGGATTTCAATTTTTTCATCGGAAGCTTTATTAAGATTATAAGCTTCAAATCTTTTTTGTATTTGTACGGCACATTCGGCAGCCTCTGCCGCACTTTTAAAAGCAGCCAAAAATGCATCGCCTATTATTTCTACAACCTCTCCATTAAACTCTTTAATTGCGTTCCTCATTATTATATTATGCTCTTTTAACGCTTCAATTGCCGCTTGTTCATTCAAATTCATTTTCTTTGAATAATCTTTTATATCTGAAAATAAAATGCAAAGAAGCTTTTTCCCAAAGCTTATTTTCTTTTCATCTTCATTTATTCTTTCTTTTCTTCTCAATTGAGAATGTATTCTAGCCAGGAGCTCTCTCGTATCGAAAGGTTTTAGTATATAATCATCGGCACCGATTTCCAGTCCAATCACTTTATCTATCCGCTCAGAACGTGATGTAAGCATTATAACGGGATTGCAAAAGTTCTTTGCTCGAAGCTTGCGGCAAATTTCAAATCCGTTTAGTTCCGGCAGGTTAACGTCGAGCAGCACAATATCAGGATTTTCCGAGAGTGCTTTAGCATACCCTTCCCTGCCGCTTGAACTTACTAGAATATCGGAGAACTCCGTTTTCAGCAGCTCCTGCAGCCCCAATAGAATTCCCGGATCATCTTCCACTATTAATATTTTCATTTTTGGAGATTAAGGGAAAGTTTAATGTAAAGCAGCTGCCCTTATTAAGCTCGCTTTTTACATCGATAAAGCCTTTATGCGCGTCCATTATATGCTTAACTATAGTCAGACCGAGGCCCGTTCCTTTTGCCTTTTTTACATCCTTATTCGCCGATCTGAAAAAAGGCTGGAAAATATCTTTCAGATCTTTTTCCGAAATACCAATTCCTTTGTCTTCCACAATTATGCGCATATAATTATCTCTTTTTAAAGTGGATATTTTTATTTTTTTATTTTCCCTTGAATATTTAATCGCATTGGTGATTAAATTACTTACCGCCTCGCCGACGGCTATTTTATCGGCATAAATTTCCGATTCATTTGCACAGAATTGGATTTCAGTTTCAAACTTTTGCATTTTAATCTGATAATTGAGCGACCTCAAAACATCTTCAACAATTCCATTTATCATGATCATTTCAAAACAATATTCCCTGGCTCCTTTTTCTATCTTTGAAAAATCTAGGATGTTATTAATAAGCATACCAAGCTTATCGCTTTCACCTTCAATCATCCCCAGGTATTCTTTTTTTGTCCGTTCGGAAAGATCCCTGCTTCCACTTAATAGTTCCGAGAACATTTTTATGGAAGTTAAAGGAGTTTTAAAATCGTGAGAAACCCTGGAAACGAAAAAAGATTTAAGCTTATTTAATTCATCAAGCCGTTCGGACTCCAGATGTTCCCTTATTAATTCCTCCTGTAATCTTATCCTTTCAAAAGTAGCGGCAGCTCTCGAAGAAACCGTATTAAGAAGATCTACGTCCTCTGCGGTAAATTTTCTCTCAGATTTTTTTTCACCGAGCACAATGAATGCATAAACTCGTCCTTCTGCTGATTTAAGAGGGAGAACCAGGCACATGCCCCATTTGCCGAATATATTCACATCTGCATGCTCAAAATTTATGCCCGATTCTATTTTATTGTTAATGGCCACCGGCAATGATAAATTGGTTTTTAACTTCTCCGATTCAAACCTTAAGGTCCGTCCGATCAGCAGATCAAAATTTTTATGAAAAATTAGTTTAATCCTGTTATCCTGGGTAAGAAGAAAGAACCCGATTTTTTTTACGGGTATTAATTTGTCGGTTCTTTCTATAATCTTTTCTGCCAATGTCTGAATTGTATTGACTTCCTTTATCTCTTCAAGGAACTGGTTTAATGCCAGGCGGAAATCATATTGAACCTTAAAAAACTTTTTGTCTACAAATTTCTGCACGCGTACTCTGACAGGCTGGAACAGAAGAGCAATAAGAATCCCTGATACTGCCGATGAATATTTATCCGTAAAAGGGAGATTAAGGAGGTTTGTTATTAAAATGAGGCTTACTGCGTAAGTTATAATTAAAAAAGAGACTGCACACGTATACACTATGCTTCTGTTTATGATTAGATCTATATCCATCAAATGGTATTTTACGATTGCAATTGTAAATGTTATGGGAACGGCTGTGAAAAGTATAATTACAAATGCTTCGGGCAGTAAACCTTTGCCGAAAAAAAGATGAGGCAATACCCAGAAAATGAGATAGCTTCCGGGTCCGATTACAAAACCATATAAAATCCATTTTAATTTTTTCTTTTCCGTATCGCTCTCGGCCTTTTTATATGTTTTTGCAAAATTGAAAATTGCAAATAAAAAGCTTGCAATTATAAAAACTCTGAAGATGTTAAAGGACCTCACATAATTATTTATCCAAAAACTATCGCTGCTTTCGACTGAAAGGATGAAGATAATGCTTAATCCCGCAGCAAGTGCGGAAGAAATACCGTATGAAATTAAAACCAGCTTATCTTTCTTTTCTTCATCATTTGGGAAGATGTATGTAAAATGAATGAATATGGAAGGTATGAAGCAGTATCCCCAAAGGAATAAAAATTTTATAAGGAAAGCAGATCCGAAAAAATTTATGGAATAGCTGCCCGGCGTCATTGTTATTACTATTGCAGTACAAATGCTTGCCCAGTGGAAAATTCTTGCGCTTTTCTTTTCCGGGCATTTATAAAGGACAAAGATTCCAATTAGAAAGAAGAGAAGCCCTGTAACACTGTAAAATATTATATCGAAGTTTTGGTAGTATCTTATTAAAGAAACTTCTTTATAAAATATCCTTCCATTACGCGATAATTTTAATTCAATCTGTCCGCCGATTCTTTTTCCGTCCAGGAATAATTCTACTTCCTCTCTACCGTTAAGATCAAGGTTGCTGACCGATAAGATTATATCACCTTTCTTTATATCCACATTAAAATTCTTATCGGACAGGGAAGAGCCTGAAACAATAACGGATTTATCTTTCTCGGAAATTGCAAACGGCAGGTCGGCTTTCTGAATGATAAAATAAACAGATAAACAACAAGTAAGAAATAATATTAAATCAATTAACAGCGGGAAAAGAATTATTTTTAATTTTTTTTCCACTTATTATCTATTTATTTATAATGAGCTCTGAATAAAAAGTTCTTGTTTCTTTTAGAATGTTTGAAGATGATCTTAGTTAATGAGATTATCCCTGATAATTAATGTAATTATATTTTTGTCGCTACGGAACATTGATTTTTATGGCTTCAGTTCGTCTATTAATTTTTCGAAAGAATATTTCGGGCAAGTAAAGCAGAAGATGAAGATTAGCCGGGGAGCTTTTTTGAATTTAATACAACCGGGATATTTCCCTTTAATTCCCCGAAATAATTATTATTTATGAAAATAATCTAAGTTTTTTCCAGCCCTTTTCAAAGAATTATTTATGATTGCTAATTCGAGTTATTCAACCGATACAGAAACTCCTCCCCTGTTCGACCGGATCATTCGGCTGAATAATGAGAACTTAGGATCAAATATAAATTTGAAAAACAGTTTAACCCACGATTTATAATAGAATAAATTTTCATAGAATTCGGAAGCATTTGCCTTCAATTTCGGCAGGTTATTCCAGGGAACTGAGGGCAGATCATGATGCTCATTATGATAGCCTACGTTGAATGCGGGAATATTTAACTTGCCGTAATAACTGTGTGTTTCCTGGGGAGGCCTCGTTAAATAATGTTCCTGGATCCATCTTGCCCCCAGGGGGTGCAGGCCGATGGAGAAGAAAAATGAAAATACCAGGTAAAGGAAAGAATTCCAGCCGAATAAAATTATAACGAGTGCATCCGTCAGAAATACAAAGAACCAATTTACGAATGTCCATTTGCTCGCGAATTTTATTTCTTTGAGCCTGATCGGCCTGAAAGCCTGGAACACAGGAAAGAATAAAAGCCATAAAGCTTTTCCTATTGAGCTGTTTCCGATTAATTTTGCTTCCCACCTGCTCGGAAGATCCGCATCAAGATCATAAACACCCTGGAATGAGTGATGCTTCAAGTGATAAGTTCTGAACGAAATTGCCCCGGGGGCTACATTGACGAGGTCGGCAGCTATCCCGCTGCATAAATTCGCGGTACGGTTTTTAAAGATCAGGTTATGTGTCGCCTCATGTATCATCACATACAATGAATGATTGGCGAATGACCCGACAAAATATGCAGCAATTAATGCTAGCCACCAGGGTTGGCCGGAAAGCAGAAGAGCTATGGAAAGCTGCAGGGCTAGGGCAAAAAGGATTATAAATAAGCTCAGCGGATTTCTTCCGATCAATTTTCTTACTTCGGGATGCTTAATAAGGATTTCCTTTGTCCTTGCTTTATGAGGTTCGCTCTGATCGGAATAAATAAAATCGGATTGTTTGTTTTTCATGATTTATCCTTTTCTGATTCATGAAAAAGAGGATCACATATATAATCGGCAGGTATTTTTTTTAAAAATTTGAAGATTTTTCAGCTTCTAACTTTCAAAGATAAATCATTTACTTTTCTTTTTAAATTCTCTAATTCTTTACGGATTTGTGCATCATCCAAGATTCCGTTTTTTTCAAGCACTTTGAAAGTAGCAGCAAGGTAAAGGTAATTTTCCTTAACAATCTCTTCAAAATTCTTTATTTTTTCAATCACATCCATATAAATAATAACCTTTTAATGAACTTAAAAAAGGAGTTTTTTAAAACAAGGAATTTTGCCAAAGAAAAGATAGAAGTGAACTGAATTATTTAAAAACAACTTAAGAAATTTTAAATAAACTTACTAACTTTTTAAAAAATTTTTTTTGAACATTAATAAGAAATTTGAAAAAATAAAAAATTCATTTACTGTTTGTGATTGTTTTGGCATTTGATCTTTAACATTATTAGATTTATTGTTCGAAAAAGAATTATTCAGAAAAGGACAATAAATGTTAACAAAAAAGAAAAAGTTATCCAGGCGTGAAATAAAAGAAGACAAGCTTGTTTCAACCTATTATAAAGCTTATGGATATTTTGAAGAAAATAGAAAAAGAATTTTAACATATGCCGGTGCGTTGGGTGTTGTGGTACTGTTAGTATATCTTTATCTCCATCAGAAAAATGTTGATAATGAGGAGGCAGGTTTTGCATTGTCTAAGGTACTGCCTGCATACGACAACGGATCTTATCTTGAAGCCATTGAAGGGAGACAAGGAATTTATTCTGGTTTGAAAAAAATAGTTGAAGAGTACGGAAGCAGTGAAAACGGGGAAGCAGCAAAAATATACCTGGCTAATTCTTACAGCATGCTCGGGAAATCAGATGAAGCTTTAAAATATTATAAAGATTATGGCGGGAGCAATGCTTTATTTAAAGCATCGGCACTAGCGGGTGAAGCTTCTTACTATTCCGTAAAAAAAGATTATACAAAAGCTGCGGAACTTTACAAGGATGCATCAAAAGTTTCGGAAGATAATATTTTAAACCCGGAATATATGCTGAATGCCGCGATTAATTATATTAATGCAGGCGATACCGCACCGGCAAAAGAGCTTCTTACAACTATTAAGAAAGAATATACCGATTCTCCTGCACGCAGGGAAGTTGATAAATATTTGGCAGTCGTAGATTAAGAAATTACATGATTACAAATTACAAAATTGCAAGATTACAGAATTACCAAGACAATATTGTAATCTTGTAATCTTATAATTTGCAATTAAATAAAAAAGGTATCCTTAATTCAGGATACCTTTTTTTATTTCTATTTTCAATAATTTTACGGGAGTGCGTAAGCTACTGACAGGTAAGCGAATGTCGGACCGCCTCCTCCGATGTTGTTAAGACCTTGTCTTAAGACACCTTCATTAACGGTTGCATCCAGTGAAAAGTCTCCAAATCTGAATCCAACACCAACAGTAGCACCCAGAAGTTTTACAAAAAAGGTTTGAATTTCTTCATCTACATCATTCCTCAAAGCCGGGACTCTTGCTGCAGCAGGGGTTTCTTGGGTTTGGCTTGCAGTTGCAGCAGTGTACCCGAAACGGGCAACAAACCAATCCGTCATGTTCCATTCAAGTCCGAGGTTCCAAATCGGGAATACAAAAAATGAAGTGCTTAACTCCGGGACACCGGGAGATGAGGGGTTTGTCAGGCTGAGATTTGCGAG
>DATKLQ010000246.1:0-3511 GCA_035542335.1 Ignavibacteriaceae bacterium
AAGGGGAGCAGCACACCGATAAAGTTTCCGGAAGGGGACTGCTTTTTTGATTCGGTTATTTTTTGAAAAATTTCCCCTGCTTCCCGTCTTTCCGTGGATCTGGGAAAGTTTGTAATTAATTCGGAGATATATTTTTCTGCAGTGCGGTAATTATTTTCCTGGTAAAACAGCTTCCCAAGGAGGAGGAGCATAAAAGGTTTTAATTTTTCCGCTTTGTTTGATGATGTGATCGAATCGTTAAGATGCTTAAGGTAATCGGGTTCAATGTAGTTAAGCGCGATCCTTTCGGCTGAAGTTTTTCCGTAATCCGAATAGTAACCTGAATCGGTTTCGGCAAGGATAGAGCATATTTCCAGGAATGAAGTTTTGTATTTTTCCTGTTCCAGGTAAATTTTAGCCAAAGTTAGATGGGCTTCATTCCCGTATCTGCTTTCGGGATGCTGCTGAAGAAATTCGCGCAGGATTTTTTCGGCTTCCGGATATTTTTTAATATCAGCTAATATTTTTCCTTCAAATAGAAAAGATTCTGCGGCTTTTCCTTCATTTTGGCCGGCAATTTTTTCGAAAATATTCAATGCTTGATCATACTGATGCAATTTATAGAGGTTTACTGCCTGAAGGAATTCCGATTCATTGTTGGCAGAAGTGCTGTCTTGAGGAAAGGTTTGAGAGACTAATAGAACTAAAAAGAATATAATTAATTTAACCATCCGAGACCTTGTTACCGTTTAATAAAGATGATGCATTTTTTCTCCCTTCAATGGCCAAACTGTTTTTCGGATCAAGTTTAATTGCAATATCAAAATAATCCAGGGCGGCTTTTGCTTTTTTTACCATTAGGCATGCTTCGGCAAGCTTTGTGTATGTATCGGAAGAAGCTTCTTCTACTGATTCAATATATTTCAGGAAGTTTTTTTCAGCTTTAAGATAATCTCCGAGCTTTAAGTGGATTTTGCCCGCCCATTCATATGCAGACGCTTCCCTCGGGTTAATCTTAATTGCTTTTTCAACGGGCAGCAGTGCGTGGGCATACATCCCAAGCTGATAATATGCTATTGAAAAAATCAGGTTCAGCTCCCAGAAATTGGAATAGATAACCTCGGCCTTTTTTGCATAGCCGACGGCTTTTTCATAATTCTTTAATTCAATTTCAATCTTAGCCAGGTAAATATATGCCTCATGTCGGAGCTCTGTTTTTTCATCGAGATCGCTGAACCGCAGGAAATAAATTTTTGCAAGCTCCAATTCTTTAAGCATATAATGAGCGTATCCCATGAAAAATAAAGATATGGGTTCTTCTGTCTCCGGTAAATCGCTCAGCATTTCTATTGCTTCGTTCCATCGCATGTTTCTGAGATAAAGCTGCGACAAAGCCAGCTTTATTTCTCTTGATTCAGGATTCTTTTCAAGATAAGATTTAAGAAGCTCAATTGCAGGTTCAATCCTGTTTGTATTTTCATAAAGATGAGATAAATTCAAATAGACTTCTGCGGAAGCCGAATTTTCTTCAATTAAGCTTTGGTAAATCTGTATGGCATGAAGATGCTTTCCCTGCTCTTCAAACTGCTTTGCGGTCTTTATCTTATGGTTGAGCTGATAATTATTTTCCAAGAGCTATTCCCATTCAATTGTTGAAGGAGGTTTGGAGCTTATATCATATACCACCCTGTTTACCCCCCTAACTTTGTTTATAATCTTATTCGAAACGTCCGCTAAAAACTGGCTGTCGAATCTAAACCAATCCGCAGTCATTCCGTCTGAAGAAGTGACAGCTCTGAGAGCCAGCACATTTTCGTAAGTCCGGGAATCACCCATTACACCCACGGATTGTATTGAAAGAAGTACTGCGAAAGCCTGCCATATTTTATTATAAATCCCTGCATTGCAGATTTCATTTATAAAGATGTCATCGGCTTCTCTTAAAGTATCAAGCTTAGCTTTTGTAACTTCACCGATTATTCTTACGGCCAGGCCCGGTCCCGGGAATGGATGTCTTTCGAGAAATTCTTCCGGAACATTTAATTCTTTTCCCGTCCTTCTGACTTCGTCCTTGAATAATTCTCCGAAAGGCTCAATTAATTTCAGGTTCATTTTTTCAGGCAGTCCGCCGACGTTGTGGTGAGTCTTGATAGTTACCGAGGCTCCTTTAACGGACATTGATTCAATCCTGTCGGGGTATAAAGTTCCCTGCACTAAGAATTCTACGCCTTTATGTTTCTTTGCCTCAGCTTCGAAAACTTCTATGAATGTATTCCCGATAATTTTTCTTTTCTTTTCCGGATCGGATATGCCCTTGAGATTTTTTAAAAATTTTTCGGAGGCATCAATATGTACTGCATTAAGGTTCAGCTTTTCTTTAAATATATCTATAATCCGGACGCTTTCATTTTTCCTCATTAAGCCGGTATCTATATGAACACAAATTAAATTTTCGCCGATTGCTTTTTTTACAAGCACGGCAGCTACCGCCGAATCGACTCCGCCGCTTAACGCGCATATAGCCTTAGAACCATTAACCTTTTCTTTTATTTCCCTGATATTTGTTTCAACAATACTGTGTGCGTCCCAGTCTCCCTTGCATTTACAGATTTCGAAGAGAAAGTTGCTTATGATTTTTATTCCTTCCTGTGTATGCATAACTTCCGGGTGAAACTGAACGCCGTAGATGTTTTTTTCTTCATTGGATATTATGCAGACAGGGGAGTGGTCGGAGGTTGCATTGATCTGGAATCCTTCCGGAATTCCGGTTAGGTAATCGCCATGGCTCATCCACACAAAGGAATTGCTGTTTACTCCCTTAAGCAAGGGTGAATTATTTGTGATAGTCATTTGAGCTTTGCCGAATTCACGGTTTGAAGCAGGTTCCACCTTACCCCCGAAAAACTGGCAGATGAACTGCAGTCCATAGCAGATTCCTAGAACTGGGATCCCCAGCTGTAAAATCTCCCCTTCTATTTTAGGTGCTCCCTGGTCATAAACACTCATAGGGCCGCCGGAGAGTATTATACCCCTGGGATTAAGCTCTTTAACTTTTTGCAGAGAGATTGTATGCGGGTAGATTTCAGAATAAACATTTGCTTCCCTGACTCTCCTTGTTATAAGCTGAGAATACTGTGCCCCGAAATCTATAATTAAAATTAATTCTTTACTGCCGATCAAAACTATATACTCCGCCGGATTCCGGAATTATTTACCCACCATTAATTTATATGCTTCACTGTCCATCAAATCACTTAATTCATTCAGATCAGTTATTTGAATTTTTATCATCCAACCGAAACCGTATGGATCGGAATTAATAACTTCGGGATTTTCCGCAAATTCTTTGTTTACCTCAACAACCTTCCCGCTGCAGGGTGCATAAATCTCGCTGACTGTTTTAACAGCCTCAATTGTTCCGAAAGATTCGCCTTTTTTCACTTCATTAAGATTCGAATCTATATCAACGTAAACAACGTCTCCTAACTCGCTTTGGGCGAAGTCGGTGATTCCGATTGTTCCGATATTTCCC
>DATKLQ010000247.1:0-2950 GCA_035542335.1 Ignavibacteriaceae bacterium
TAAGAGTGGATCCCCTGGTAAGGGTCTGCCTCGGCGATTTAAATAAAATCCAGCAGAGAATCCTGGAGGAAGATCTTACGCTTGCATCAAAGCTTCAGACAATGCTGCTCCCGAGAAATGATTTTTCCTATAACAGCTGGAATATTTATTATCACTATGAGCCGGCCGGACTAGTAAGCGGGGACTACTGTGATCTGATCAGCACTAATGGGAAAGCAGGAGGCGAATTTTATTTTATTCTCGGCGATGTCTCCGGCAAAGGCGTTGCCGCTTCAATGCTGATGACCCATATGCACGCCATGTTCCACAGCCTTATTGAATTTGACCTGCCTTTAAATGCACTTGTATCAAAAGTAAATAAGCTTTTATGCGAAAGCACCCTTTCGACACATTTTACAACATTAGTCTGCGGCAAAGCTCATTCGAACGGTGAGGTCGAAATATGCAATGCAGGGCATTGCTTCCCGGTTATTATAAGTAGGGACAACATCACCGAAATACCCTCAACCGGTTTACCTCTCGGGTTATTTGCGGACCAGGAATATTCGGTTTGCAAATATCATCTCAAAGGCGGCGATTCAATATTCCTTTACACAGACGGATTATCGGAATCACGTAAGGAAGAAATCGAATACGGCACTGAAAGAATTACTCAATTGGCAGCCGGACTTTACGGCAAATCATCCGGCGTTTGCGTAAATACTTATTTAAATGATGTAAAATCCTTCTTATCCGGTGCAAATAAAATCGACGATCTTACGCTGATGGTTATTAATAGATTGAACGGATAAATATTTCCTCAAATGCTCAGAATTGTCTCAATCGGCGAAATTCTATTCGATATATATGAGGATAAAAAAACAATGGGGGGAGCGCCTTTTAATTTTATCTACCATCTAATAAATCTTACCGGAAGAGGAAATTTTATAACCAGGATCGGCAAGATGAACTTGGCTGCGAATTAAATAAATTTCTCCAATGCAAAAATATTAAGGGATATGTCTAGGCAGATAATATTCATCCTGCAGGAACTGCAAAGGCAAATCTAGATGAATCGACCAAGCTTCCCAAATGGAAAATTTCCGTTATTGCATCCTTTGATTTTATTGAGCTTGACAATAAAACAGAGAATATAATCAAGAAGGATACTGACTCCCTTTGTTTCGGCACATTGGCTCAAAGAGGCGATCAGTCCGCAGAATCGATCCATGGCTTATTCAACAAAGGAATTAAATATTTCTGCGATTTAAATATCCGGCAGAATTTTTATTCTAAAGAAATAATAGAAAAATCCTAATCTTCCTCCGATGTTGTGAAGATGAACATAGGCGAACTGAAACTTTTAAATGATATTCTACTGAAAAATTCTTTTGAGCTTAAGAATTCTGCCGGAAAATTAAAATCCAGGTATAATATCGAGCTTCTCTGCATCACGATGGGTGAAGAAGGTGCAGTTTTATTTAAAGAGAATGAAATAGATTCATATAAAAGCATACTCTCAGGAGAGGTGATTGATAAGGTCGGAGCATATGCTTCAATTTTATGTATAGGATATCTACTAGATTGGGATTTGAGTAAGATCAACAAAACTGCAAATGATTTTGCGTCTGAAATAGTTAAGATAAAAGGGGCTCTGCCGGATAGTCAGGAAATCTATAATAAATTCAGAGGAGATATTGCTTAAATATTTTAATTGAGAAGGAGTATATGGAAGGGACTCTGCGTTTTTTTACATGATAACATATTTAATATCAATTCTGTCATTAAATATGCAATGATATCATATTCAAAAAGTGGAATTGTCCCCTCCCGGGAGGTCGTTAGACTCCGTTGAGTCTAATGGACTCAACGAGGGAAGGTAAGGCGGGCCTTTAAAAAAATGGAGATCATTTTTGGCAATCTCCATAAGCGTCTGGATTGCATTTCCAAACACTTCTTTGATTCTTCTTTTATATTTAATAATTTTAAATAAACGGGAATTATTTTTTTGAACCATAATAGATTAAATATTAACCCATTTAAATATTTCTTCCGGAAAAATTCCGGTATTCCCAATCTATTTATTCCCTGTACCGCCTGCTGCTGTTGTTGATCCCCGCACAGCAGATCACCTTTTTTTATCAATAATTTTATAAAATTTTGGAACAGAAATGGAAAACTCAGATAATAATTCATTTAATTTTTTTGCAAAAGATCTTTTATCAAAAAGACAGACGCATTCCTGCACATTGTCCCTAAAAACCGAGGCGATAGACTATTTAACAGGGCTCATTGATTTTTTATTTCCTCATTTTTCTAGTAAAGTTTATTTGTCTGAGGAGGATGTCGTATCGAAACTGCAGCTTCTCAAACGCGATCTCATCCAGCTGCTGAAGCTTTTAAACGGAGTGAAGCCGAAGTATATAGATCAGGCCGCAGAAACATTTATCCGGAGCATCCCGGAAATGCACATGATGCTTTGGGAAGATGCCCAGGCTATTTTCATGGGAGATCCGGCTGCCGAAAATATCGATGAAGTGATACTTGCATACCCCGGTTTTATGGCAATAGTAATTTTCAGAATTGCGCACGAGCTTCATCTTCTTCATATTCCTATTATACCAAGGATATTAACCGAATATGCTCATGAAAAAACCGGTATAGATATTCACCCGGGTGCAACAATCGGTTCCCCGTTTTTTATCGATCACGGCACAGGCATAGTTATAGGAGAAACTACTATAATAGGAAAAAACGTAAAGCTGTACCAGGGAGTAACACTAGGAGCTTTAAGCGTAGATAAAAGTCTTGCACAGACAAAACGCCATCCGACAATTGAAGATGATGTTATAATTTATTCGCAGGCAGTTATTTTAGGAGGTAATACAGTCATCGGCAAAAACAGCATAATCGGGGGGAACGCATGGATTACTCAAAGCATCCCGGCAGGTTCAATTGTCTATAACAAAAG
>DATKLQ010000248.1:0-2630 GCA_035542335.1 Ignavibacteriaceae bacterium
CGTCAATACTTTTCTGTAAACATTTGCGCAGAAGTAAGCCCATATTGTATTCTATTCCATGCCAGGCGTCATGCGAGGCAAGATGGTCCAGCGCAGATAGACGTGTGGCAGCCTGCAGCCAGTGATTAACCTGCCTGTTCAGAGAAGCCCGGGTTGGATTAATTACGGTAAGCATATTTTAATTTTTCATTTAATCGAAAATTTTCCCGGCGGCAATCTTAATCTCAGGTACGGGAATATTTGGTATACTTAGATCGGAAATTTTTCCTAAAGACAAATTGCCTTTTACGGCTTTTATAACTGCCCTTATTGCCGACATGCCGGGAACATTCAGCCACATAATTTTTACAGTTACACCGTCATCCGGCAAGCTCTGGGCATGCTTAAATTCTGCCGCTCGCGTTTTGAAATAAGTTAATACGGCTTTATATGCAGGTTCCGAAATCTTTGCCATTATTTTTTCTATAATCTTTTTTAGAATCTCTTTCCCGGTATTTAAGACCATGGATTTTACAGACTCCCATGGAGTAAAATTTTCTTCGCTGACATTATCAATGTACAATTCAGGCATTGCTTCATGAATAATCTTTACTTTATGACAAACATTCTTTATAAGAAGATCATTCAGAACTTTCCTGACTGAGTTTCTAATCTTTATCGATACTCCCAGGTAATCGTTCTGGTTTAATTTTTCTACGATAGATTTTGCATCTTCTTCGCTGAAGTAGTAATTGAATTTTATTTCTGATCGGATAAAATTAATTACACCCTGGATATCGCTTGAACGCGGAACAGTTGTTTTTTCTTTTTCTGCCGACTCCGGAACTTCGTGTCTTTTTCTATGCTGGATTGTCGGGAGCTTCAACCGGGCGCCGTTTATCTCGAGATAAAACACTCTTTGTCCCAAACCCAGGCGGTGCCTGTTTTTCGTAAACTCTTCGGGAAGATCCTTCCCCAGGCCGGGTTCATTCAGTAAAAGAGTTGCAGCATTGACAGATAGAGGATGAAACTGTACCCATCCGTAAGGCTGCGACGGCCCAAGCCCGGTAACATTTTCGCTCCGGCTTATGCGGTTGAGCTTCGTACCTTCTATTGCCTCGTAAAGGTGAACTCTTGCCTGAATCGGTTTTGACGGATCCAGCCCTAATTTATCACGTAAAAAATTGCTGAGAGGGACACCTTTAAATGATGTAATTGTATTTGCAGCAGAGGGTTCAATTGTTATTGGGAAAACATGTGTAAATTTTTTGTAAAAATGCCGCGGGCCGTTTCTCGGCATTAAGACCCACAAACCCTGTTGTTTGGTTTTTCGAAGGGTTTCTTTTATATATGACGACGGGAAATTATTTACCGCAGCCGTTTCAAACGCTTCAAGAGTTAAAGAAGTAAGTTGTTCACGGTCGTCTACCGCTGTTTCATCTAGCTCGCCCAAATTTTGAATCGTTTCTTCGATAGTATTTGCAATGGCTTCATAAGCCAAATCTGTCCGGCCGGCCTCGTAGGTTTCGAATCCGACTGCGGCTAATCCCACATCCACTATTTTGTCCGAGAGCGGTTTGGCAACTTCCTTGGGAATATATTTTTCCACTAGTTTTGAAAGCAGACCTGCTAAAAAATCTATCACTCTCTGCCTTCCTATTAACGAGATGGCAATCTTTATTCCTGCATACACTGCCGGCAGGAAGTTTTCAATTGCGGGAACTGCAGATTCTCCGTCTTTCAAATTCTTCAAATCATTAATAAATTTTTGACGTGCGGACTCAAGAGTCGGAGTACTTATTCCTCCTGTTTCATAAGCCAGTTCCTTCTCAACAGTTTCAGAAGAAAAAAGATAATTTTGAACAAGTTCATTACTTTGAGATTCATCCGGCGAAAACATTAAGTTTGCTATGTGGCTGTCTAATTCGGACTGGATTGATTCCAGGTCGCCTGATGTTGAATTTATAGTTTCTTCCGTCTGGTTTGAAGCGCCGGTTTCCAGGTTTAAAAATTTCTTTGCAAGTGTTTGTGCATAGGGCTGAAATTTTTTGGGAAGCTTATTTATTGCAAACTTTAAAACTTTTTCAAGCAGTGGACGGACTAGGCCTTTTATTTTGCCAAGAATTATGTTTACCGGCAATATCTTTCCTACCGCACTAATTCCTTTCTTAGCCAGGTTAATTCCGGTTTTAACAGCGGATTTTATTTTATTAAAAATCGAACCGAAAAATTGTTCTTGGGCAGGTGATAGAGGGACATGATCAGATTCAAATTTTTCGAAAAGCTGATCTACATGTGCTTCGGTTTCATCGGAAAGATTAATTCCGCTGAAGTGCTCACTTATTTTGTCTATTATTCTTTCTGTTTCCTGTGCAAGGGGGTTTAGATATTGATTAATCTGCTGTTTGGCGTAGGGAATATATTGTTCACCCATTGCAGCTTCATTCGATATTTTAGAGCTGAATGTTTCCTCTGCTTCAGCCGCTAAATTATAGAGGGTTGTTTCAAATTCAGGATCGTTTAATTCTGCTAACAATTCGGTAAAAGCCTCGGCAGCAGGGGTAAGAGCGACTGAACCTGGCTCGGGCATTTCAAAAGTGGTCCTAAAAGGGCTGTCGGTTTCCGATAAGAATGATAAAGAATAATTTTCA
>DATKLQ010000249.1:0-7023 GCA_035542335.1 Ignavibacteriaceae bacterium
TTTTTAAAAATTATCCTTTCATTTTTTTCTTCTTCGATCTTAATGTAATCATTTAAAAGTGTAGTCTTATGCTTTGTTAAATATTTTGCCTGATTCAGCTGCTCTTTTGCAGGTCCATTCGGGATTGATTCCTGGGCCCAAATCTGTCCGTGCGGATGAGGATTGCTGCAGCCCATTATTTCTCCTTTATTCTCGAATATCTGCACATAGTTAATAAAGGAAAGTTTTCCCAGTTCAGAGTATTCTTTCTGCCATGTTTTAACTACATGCTCAATATCTTTTAACTCCATCTCTGCCAGCGTTAAATTATGTTTCGGAGAGAAGCAAACAACCCGGCATATTCCTTTTTCTGCCCTTGCAGTCAGCAGCTCCGAACCTGTACCGATGTATCCGGAAGCATCTTTTTTTAATGAGCTGAAATCGTTATCAAAGACAAATGTGGATTTATAATCAGGATTACTTTCACCGTTAGCTCTTTTGTTATTCGGGCACAGGTAGCAGTCTTTTTCATAATCGGGAGGTCTTGTCAAATTTATCTCTTCAACTTTTCCCTGCCACGGCCTCTGGGTACGATGGGGGGAAATAAGAAGCCATTCATCCAAAAGGGGATTGTATCTTCTGTGGCTTTGTTCGGAAAGAATCATAAGTTTAAAGAGATATTTAATGAAGCCTATCTAATCTGCAAACGTTTGCATGTACCGTGAAAAAAACTACGTGGATTCTCTGATAATCAAATTAGTATCGATTTTGACATCCAGAATGCTCTGCATGCCGTTCTTTTGCTCGATCTCGTCAATTAGTATCTCTGCAGCTTTCCTGCCCATCTCGAATGCCGGCTGTTCAAGAGTTGTCAGCGGGGGACTCACCATTTCCGTAATAGGATTATTTGAAAATCCTACTATTCCTATCTATTTCGGTATTTCAATTTTCAGCTCTTTTAATCTTTTCATTGCTCCGATGGCAACAGGATCATTAACCGCGAAAATGGCACATTCCTTAATTCCAAGATTTAAAAGCTTATCTACATTTTCATAGCCGTCGCTTTCATGCATGCCCCCCTCAAAGATTACCGGTTCAAAATCTACTTTTGCATCCTTTAAAGCTTTCTCATATCCGTATCTTCTATTTTTACAAATATCCAGAATCTGAGGCCCGGCAAAATGCACAACTTTCCGGTATCCCTTCTTTAATAGGTAATCTACAACTTTATAAGAGCTTTCAAGATCGTCAATATGCACTATGGGAACATTCAGGTCGGTGCAGACCCGATCGAAGAAAACCATTTTTACCCCTTTATCGAGCAGTCTCCGGAAATGTTCACTGCTTGTAGTTGTTTGGGAAATTGAGACCAAGATTCCCGAAACACGGTGCAGGTACATTGAATTTAAGTTTATTATTTCACGTTCCTCCTGCTCATTTGACTGGGCAATAATTACCGTATATCCTTTTTGATATGCAACCTCTTCAATGCCGCTTATTGCATTGGAAAAGAAGTCATGACGTATTTCAGGAACGATTACTCCAATCTGGTTGGAGCGCATTGTTTTTAAGTTGCGGGCGATAATGTTCGGTTTATAACCGAGTTCATTTGCAACTTTATTGACCAGCTTTTTAGTTTTTTTATGAATATCAGGGTGATCATTCAAAGCCCTTGAGACGGTGGAAGCCGATAAATTAAGCTCGGAGGCAATATTTTTAATTGTTACATTTTTCAATGATTCAAACGTTCCCGCAATCGTTTGCAAGAACATATAGTATTAATTTTGTTTTGTCAAGTGTGATGATAATTTTTTTTGATCTTTTTATTGATGATCTATTTAACTTAGACCGACTGGCAAGAAATGCGCAGATAAATTGAAGAAGGAATATCCGACTCCTGAGGATTTCATTATTAGATATTCATTCATATCCATTTTTACAGAACTTCCCTCGAAATCAAAATATTTGAATTGAACTGTTTATTCAGCTGTTCAATCCCGGAAGAAAGTATAAAATAATTGACCGTGATTGAATATTCTTTTCTGACAAATCTCTCACATTTTCAGTTGCTGCCCCGCCTTAATGAATTTCTATGCCGGGCAATTAATCTGATCAATATTTATCTAGTGATTGATCGAACATGACAAACGCAGTTATTGGAACACTTACCTCAATAAAAGAGTTAACGTACCTGAAAAACCAAAAAAAATCCTGTTCTTTTCACAAACTAAATTTATCCTTCTGCTGAGGACAAGCGAACGTAGTCCAAGGAATGAAAGAATAATGAAGGCCCAGAAAAAAGACGGTTTAAATCCGAATACCGAATGAAAATATTCCTCCCAGAAAAGATAAATCAGCGTAATGTAAAGGATTAAAATTGCAGAAATTACGGCTAGTATAAATGCTCGTATTTTGCACTGGTAATTACATCTCCAGAAAATTGTTCTTTAAAGAATTGCAGCTCTTGAGTGTTTGCTGCGCTACTTATTTTCTGGAATTTTTTTATAAGTTTCAATCTTAAAAAGACCTGAAATTGTCTAATAGTTGAAAATGTCACCCTTTTGGTCAAAAACATACAAATGATCTTTGAAATGAGCTATTTTCATTCATAAGCTTAATAATGATTTAAAGTTAGTAATAACTAATATCAAAGGGCAAAAATGAGTAGAAGAAATATAGGTTTTTTTTCTGCCATAATTTTTTTCTTATTAATTTCATTTTTAATTCCGGGAGAAGCTTTCTCCCAGTATTTCGGGCGGAATAAAGTCAGGTACACCGAATTAGATTTTAAAACCCTCCATACCCAGCATTTCGATATCTATTTTTATCCTGAAGAAGAAACTGGGGTTCAATACGCGGCAGAGATGGCCGAAAGATGGTATACCAGGCATAAGAATTTTTTTGAAGATACTTTAAAAGGCAGGCAGCCATTAATTTTATACGGCAGCTTTCCTCAATTTGCACAAACAAATGTTACACAGGGACTGATAGGACAGGGAACAGGAGGTTTTACGGAGCCATTGCTGAGAAGAATTGCAATGCCTTTTGCAGGTCCGCTGAAGGAAACCGACCACGTAATAGGGCATGAGCTTGTGCATGCATTTCAATATGATTTAACAGGCCGAAGCGGCAGATCAAATGAAAATCCCAATATGCCTACGCTCGAAAGGCTGCCCCTCTGGTTTGTAGAGGGAATGGCGGAGTACCTTACTCTCGGCCCTAATGATCCGTTTACCTCTATGTGGATTAGAGAAGCCGCTACAGATAAGCTTCCGGATATATCCGATTTAACCGACCCGGAATTCTTCCCCTACAGGTACGGCCAGGCCCTGCTTTCTTATATAGGGGCAATATGGGGAGATAAAACAATAGCCAGACTCCTTCAGTCTGCAGCAATTTTCGGTAATGTAAATACTGCAATCGACAGCGTTCTTAGAATGTCTCCCGATTCCCTCTCTAAAGAGTGGCATAAAGCAATTCATGCCCAGTATGATTCTTTATTTAAAGTAACCAAGAGACCGATAGATTACGGGAGGGTATTAATAAAAAGCAATGACGAATACTCTTCGCTGAATGTTTCACCGGTTCTAAGCCCCGACGGCAAGAACCTGGTCTTTTTCTCATCCAGGAATTTATTTTCGATTGATATATTTCTTGCAGATGCCGAAACCGGTAAAATAAAAAGAACAATTCTGAATACGGTTATGAATACACATCTGCAGTCGCTTGAGTTTATAAATTCAGCAGGAGGTTGGGACCCGGAAGGTAAAAGGTTTCTCTTTTCTGCAGTTGAAAAAGGCCGTCCGGTTTTATCCGTCTTAAATATTGAAACAGGCGATATTGAAAGGGAATTCAGATTTCCAAAAATGGGAGAAATTTTTGATCCGGCTTGGTCACCCGACGGCAGGTATATAGTATTTTCAGGATTAAGTGAAGGATTATCAAATTTATTTTTATATGATTTAACAACCGACAGTTTAAGTAATCTCACTAATGATCCTTATGCCGAGCTGCAGCCTTCATGGTCTCCCGACGGCAAAACACTGGCATTTGTAACCGATAGATTTTCTACAAAGCTTTCCAATTTAGATATTGGTGAATATCAGCTTGCCTTGATGGATTTTAAATCAAGGAAAATTGTGCCGTTGGCTAGCTTTGAAAACGCAAAGAATATAAATCCTCAATGGTCGGAGGACGGCAAAGGAATATATTTTATTTCCGATAAAAACGGGATTTCAAACCTTTACAGGCTGGATCTCGCATCTAATTCAATCACGCAGATAACTAACTTATACGGCGGAATAAGCGGCATTACTGGCATCAGCCCTGCTTTATCCTCTGCCCGAAGTGCAAACAAAATAACATTCAGCGCATATGAGAAGGGGAACTATAATATTTATTCTATAGATTCTCCTTATATACTTGAAGGAAAGAAAGAGTTAACGGAATTCCCGGATTTTCGGCCCGGGAAGCTTCCGCCCGGAGATAGAGAAAAGAGTTTTATCGCAAGTTCAATTTCCAATCCGGATTCAGGTTTTCCTCGTGATACTAATTTTAATGTTACGGATTATGATGCCTCTCTCTCTTTGGTGGGCGCAACGCAAGCCACGGTGCTCGGAGGCGCCGACAGATTCGGGGCTTACTTCGGAGGCGGAGTCTCTTTAATATGGAGTGATTTGCTCGGCGACAATAACCTTATAACTGGTCTTCAAATACAGTCAATCGGCACTTTCCACTTTACAGATATTGCAGCATTAGCAGGGTATTTTAATTCGGGCCATAGGTGGAATTACGGCGGAATTGTTCAGCAGATTCCCTATAATCTCTACTACTATCAAACGTTGCTTGGAAATGTTGATAATCAGCCTGCCATTATAGATCAGCAGATTTTAACAAGGCAGACGGACAGGTCTGTTAACGGAATTTTATCATATCCCTTCAATGACTATTTAAGAGCTGAATTCTCGGGAGGGTTCAGCAATATTTCCTTTTTGACTGAAGTACAAAGTTCGATTTATGATTATAACGGCTTTCTGATTGACGAAAAAACGGAAGATTTGCCAAGCGGGCCTGCCTTAAACCTTGGTAATGTCGGTGCTGCTCTTGTTTTCGACAACAGCTTCTACGGAGCTACCGGACCTCTAATTGGGCAGAGATACAGGTTTGAAGTTTCCCCCACTTTCGGCTCACTTACATGGATAGATTTGCTGGGGGATTTCCGAGAGTACCTGATGCCGATTAGCCCCTTTACCTTAGCGGGAAGAATCATGCATTACGGAAGGTATGGAAAGAGCTCGGAAGACAGCAGATTAACCCCTTTATACCTTGGCTGGCCGGGTCTAGTACGCGGCTATGATAGCGGATCATTCAGTACCGATGAGGTTAGTTCCGATACATCATTTTATTCGAACCTCTTTGACAGACTCACAGGAAGTAAGATGCTGCTGGCTAACTTTGAGCTTCGTTTTCCGTTATTAGGCGCATTGGGAATAGGCAGCGGGTTTTACGGTTTTCTACCTCTCGATTTCGGAGCTTTTTTTGATGCAGGAACTGCCTGGTTCAACAATCAGAAACCTAATTTTATTCGGAATCCTTTCAAAATATTTACCTCCGGAAGCGGCAAAGCTTTGGTTTCAAGCACCGGGCTGCTTGCTAGGTTAAATTTATTCGGATTTGCAATTTTAGAACTCGATTACGTGCATCCTTTCGACAGGCCTGATAAAAAATGGCTCTGGCAGTTCCAGTTTACTGAAGGATTTTAGTAGTAAAAGGCTAAGGCGAAGGCTGAGGCTAAGGTTAAGGCTCAGGCCTTGGCAGGCCGATATTTAAATTGATTATTGAGTTATTGTTCTTATTTTTTTCAGAAAGTTATCCGGAACCGGCATAATCTTTTTCTTCGAATAGTCATAAATTAATATACCGGTTTTTACACGCGCTATTTCCTTGCCAAATTCTTTATTAATCAGCTTATAGAAGATATCAAATCCAAACTTATCAAAATCTGCCGCTTCAACTTCAATCAGAATTATATCTCCATAAAAGACTTCCGATTTATACTCAACCGATGCATCAACCATAATTATCCCGAATCCTTCAACATTCATTTCCGAATAACCAAAGCTTTTTAAATATCTTACCCTGGCTTCCTGCACCAGGGAAAGGATCTTGTCATTTCCAAGATGGCCGCCGTAATTAATATCGGTTATCCTTATCGGAATTTCGGTTTTAAAATGAAATTTTCCCGGCAGGCTGATTTTAATCCTCTTCATTGAGACCCCATTGAACTGATTTATTTTCCAATTTAAAATTAGTTTATTTTTTTTGTAGGACAAAGCGCTGTATTAACCTTCCTTGTCATGCTGAACTTTTTTCAGCATCTGAACTTTTTTCAGCATCGTTCAGCGTGTGTTCTGATATTAGGAAGATTCCGAAACAAGTTCGGAATGACAAACCTTTTGCATCCCTACCATACATTCATTCAATCATTCATTCAATCATTCATTCAATCATTCATTCAATCATTCATTCAATCATTCATTCTTCATGCATCCATGCAATCATGCATTCATGCAATCTTCTTATTCCAGCCGTTTCTGGAATCTTAATGAGCTTAATGCAAGTATTAGGATTCCCATTCCCAGCAGCGCGGCTGTTTCGGGAAGCAGCTGGAAGAATCCGTCTCCTTTCAGAATAACACTCCTCAAAATTGTTATATAATACCTTAAAGGGATCAAATAAGTTATCGGCTGTATCCAGCCCGGCATATTTTCAATCGGGAAAGCGAACCCGGAAAGGAAATTCATAGGCAATAGGATTCCGAACATTGCAACCATCATCGCCTGCTGCTGCGTCTTTGATACTGTGGAAATAAACAAGCCCAATCCTAACGAAGAAAGCACATAAAGAAATGAAGCAAACATTAAGTAGAAAAAATCACCCCTGACGGCAATCCCAAACCAGAAAACCATTACACTCATTACTAAAAGGACATCGATAAACCCTACTATTACGAAGGGAATTGTTTTCCCGATTATAAGCTGGTAA
>DATKLQ010000250.1:0-6072 GCA_035542335.1 Ignavibacteriaceae bacterium
TTTTTAAAAATAATATTTAATGAAAACATTCAAGTAGGCAGAGTCGAAATAGACTATCTTAAATAATTTTATAATGGAGATATCAAATGTTAATTTTATCGGTAATAATATCCTTTTTAACAATGATGAATTCTGATTCAAAAAGCTCAATTCAGATTCCTTCAATATTCTCGGATAATATGGTTCTTCAGCGGAATACCGAGGTGCCATTCTGGGGGAAAGCAAGCCGGAAAGAGAAAGTAACTGTAAAGGGCAGCTGGGGAAAATCCGCTGAAACTTCAGCAGACGAAGAAGGCAACTGGAAGACAAAATTGGAAACTCCCGAAGCCGGTGGTCCTTACGAAGTTACTATCCGGATCGGCGATTCAGTCGTTACATATAAGAACGTTTTAATCGGTGAGGTATGGATATGCTCCGGGCAGTCGAATATGGAAATGCCGATGGAAGGATGGCCGCCCCGTGACACTGTACAAAATTGGGCAGGAGAAATCAAAAATGCAAAATACCCTGAAATCAGGATGTTTACTGTGCAGCGGGCATTCTCCAATAAAAAGGAATTTAACTGCAGCGGCTCCTGGGAAATATGCAGCCCCAGCTCAGCTCATGCCTTCAGTGCGACAGCATATTTCTTTGGAAGAGAATTATATAGTGAGCTGTCCAAAGGATCCTTGGGAAAAATTCCTATTGGATTAATTCAAACAAGCTGGGGCGGAACACCTATACAATCGTGGATGAGCGATGAATATTTGAAAAACTTAGAAGAATATAAATCAGTTGTTAATTCATTGGAGAACAGCTCGGGTGAATTCGAAAAATATCTCACCTGGTTAAATTCATTTCCTGCAATCAGCGTAATTAATAAACCGGATGATCTAAAATGGAAAGGCCTGGATTTTAAAGATGCCGGTTGTTCCGAAATTTCTTTTCAGGACAGCAGCTGGAAAGAAATGAACCTGCCCACTCTTTGGGAAAGAGCGGATATAGGAAATTTTGACGGTGCAGTCTGGTTCAGGAAAAAAATTGAAATTCCATCAGGATGGATGAATAAGGATTTAGTCCTGGAACTCGGTCCTATTGATGATATGGATTTGACGTATGTAAACGGAACTTTAGTAGGTTCTTATGAAAAGCTTGGGTATTGGAGCACCGACAGGGTTTATAATATCCCCGGAAAAATTATTACGGTTAACCAGATTTTAATTGCTGTCCGCGTTCTTGATACCCAGGGCGGCGGAGGGATTTACGGGGCTCCTGAAAAGATGAAACTCCACCCACAAGGCAGTGAAGAATCTATTTCTCTTGCCGGTTCCTGGAAATACCTTCCTGTTGCCCAATACAGGGACCAGAAATTTTATGTTTTCGGTTCAGATGATAATAAGTATAATTCGAAACCGGCATTAAGTTTCGTAATATCTGAAAATACTCCTACCGCGCTTTTTAATGCAATGGTAAATCCGGTTGTACCTTATACAATTAAAGGTGCAATTTGGTATCAGGGTGAAGCTAATGTAGGTGAACCTGAGGAATATGCAAAACTTTTTCCATTAATGATCAGGAATTGGAGAAATGAATGGGGCGGCGGTGATTTTCCTTTTTATTATGTTCAAATTGCGCCTTTTAATTATGGAGAAAACTCCTACTCTGAAAAACTTAGAGAAGCTCAGTTAAAAACTTTAGCGGTTCCTAATACCGGAATGGCAGTTACACTGGACATAGGGAATCCGGACAACATTCATCCTGCTGATAAACAGGATGTCGGAAAGCGGCTGGCATTATGGGCATTGAATAAAACATACGGAAAAAAAATCCCTTTTACCGGCCCTATATTAAAATCTTTCGATATCAAAGGGAATAAAGTAATTTTATCCTTTGACCATGCAGATAAATTATTTTTAAAAGAACTAAACGGCGAAAACAATTTTATAATTGCGGATTCGACTAAGATTTTTAAAAAAGCGGAGGTTGAAGTCGACGGGAATAAATTAATTATATCCAGTCCTGAAATAGAAAAGCCTGCTGCAGTCAGGTATGCATGGAGCAATACTTCGCAGGCTACGCTATTCAATGAAGCGGGATTGCCGGCTTCCTCCTTTAGAACCGATGACTGGAACAACTAAAGAATGGCAAGCAGAATTTATTTTTTTGCCTTTGCTTTTCTTCTTTCCTATACTACGCTTATATGCGGAACTTTTAATATATCCGATTTCGGAGCGGTCGGAGACGGGAAAACTCTTAACACAAATGCAATTCAGCATGCAATAGATAAATGCCGCGATTCAGGAGGAGGAACCGTGCTTATTCCAACCGGAATTTTTATTTCCGGCACGATTCAATTGTACAGCAATATAAACCTTCACCTCGAAAGCGGTGCTGTTTTGAAAGGAAGCAGCAGGGCATCAGATTATTACCTGCATGAAGGAAGCGACAGCCTTAAAAAAATAAGATTAGGTTTGATTTTTACCGAAAATTCAGCCAATGTTTTTATTACCGGTGAAGGGAATATTGATGGGAACGGGGATCTCTTTATGGATCAAAATCATTCTAAAGTTTTTGATACCCTAAGCACACGGTTTACCCGTCAGAAAAAACATTTCCGGGAAGTTCCTCTAGGTCTAGGAGATGGTCCATTATTGCCCCTGGACAGACCTTTCCAAATGATTATTTTTTCAAACTGCAGGAATATAACCGTAAAAGATGTTCTAATTTCAAACTCTCCCTTCTGGACACTTCATATCGCCGACTGCGACGGTGTTATTGTTACGGATATAAAATTATGGAACAGCCTGATGATTCCTAATAATGACGGCATTGATGTCACATCTTCCAGCAATGTGCTCATTTCAAACTGCGATATCAGGTGCGGCGACGATGCAATTGCAATTACCGGTTATGCATATCATTTTGATTTACCCGGCTATAAAAATATCAAGCATGATTCCGAAAATATAACGGTTGACAATTGTTATCTCGAATCAAGATCAAGTGCCATCCGGATCGGCGGATGGGATCAGAACGAAATGCGGAATTATTCTTTCAGCAATATAGTAATTGCCAATTCCAACAGGGGAATAAATCTGTGCGTAAGGGATAAAGCCGGCATGAGCGATTTAAGTTTTTCAAATATAATTATAAAAACACATCTTCATACCGGCGACTGGTGGGGAAACGGCGAACCGATACATATCTCAGCAATATTGGGAAAAGAAAATGTTTCCTTGGGAAAAATCAGAAACATTAAATTCAGCCATATTACCGCAGAAGGAGAATCAGGTATTTTAATATTCGGATCAAAAGAAAGTATCATTGAAAATATTTCATTTTCGGATATTTCATTCACCCTTAAAGAAAGTTTAAAGAATAATATTGCCGGGGGAAATTTTGATCTTCGTCCTGCCATCGATCCGAGTTTAACAATGTTCAGCCATGATATACCCGGGTTTTATGCCGGATATGTTAATCATATCCGGATTGATAATTTCGAATTTAAATGGGAGAATATCAGCGAGGAATATTTTACGAATGCAATGGAATTCTCAAACTTCAAAGATGTTCATATTAATAGTTTTTCCGGGGACCCTGCGCCCAACTGCAAAAATCCGGCTTCTATTAGTCTTAGAAACGGAATCGGTTACCGAATCATTAATTCTTTTCCAATCAATAAAAATTTAAGATTGTTAAGGAAAGAAAATGTTATAGATTAAAGTAAGGTATTTATTACCGCATCATTTTTGTATAAAGATACAGGCAAAAAAATCTGCCAATATCTTAACTACTCTTCCCTTATTTCCCTATACCCTTATATCCCTTATACCCTTCTTTTTATTTTAAAGAATTTTCAATCTGGTATATTGGTCTGATGTCCACAGGAAGATTAGCTAATTTACTCCTGAGTTTTTCCATAGTTGCGGAATTCACACTATACTTGGAAATCAAAGTTTTGGCCCCGCTATAATCTCCGGTAGCCTGGATTTTCAGAATGATTCCCGCAAGTTTTTTAACAGCCGGGGCGATTTTATCGAAGTTTACGCTTACCTTTTTAGTTTTGTCATTATATTGGAACCCCCCGTTTTCCAGAATGAAGTTATAAATTATTGCATTAGATCCGCCGTGAGCTTCGCTGATACCGAATCTTACAGATCTGAAAACCCCCGCTAAAAAAGTAACGTACAATTCCTTATCGAATTCCTTTTTAAAGATCCTTTTTTGAATCATAAATACATTGTTGTAGATACCCAAAATATCAGCCTTGCATTCCTCGAGTGTTGAATATGTTTCTTTAAGCTCCTTCTTCACCTCGGTTTTCCGGCCGTTAACAGTAATAAATCCCGGTCCAACCCCGTGAGAAATTTCATGCATTAAGGTATGATTGAAAAAAGCATCAAAAGTAACGAACGGAATCTGATCTTTATCTAGAATAATCTCGGCGATAGGCTTAAGCAGCTTGCTGAATTTTGCATCATGGAGGTTTTTAAACATAACTTTTTTCGATCCCTTTACCGAGCGGACCCGCTCATCATTCGGAAGATTGAAAGCAAGCGTCTGTATGCCTGCCTTTGCATCTCCGGCAGAAAAAATTTCATTAACTACTGAAATCGGAGATTCGCTGCCTCTCTTAAAATTTTTATATTTCTCTTCAATAGGCAGATTGTTTTCAATCTCTTTTAAATAAACTGCAAACTTTTTTAACTTTTCACTTTCCGCCGGATCTTTTATAGCTAGAAAACTCTCGAATGAAGCTTTGTAATTAAAAAGTTCATCCTCATAAACTTCATATGGACCGATTACAACTTCAATTAAATTGTCCTTCAGATCCATCCATGCCATATCACTCTCATAATAATCATTTGTCTCAAAAGCTTTTGCCCTGAGTTCCAAATATTTTTTAAGCGACGGATTATCCGAATATTCTGCAGCTTCTCTTAAAAGTTTTCCGGCTTTAAGAAGTTTTTCCCGGTAATATTCGCTGTAAGGAACCGCCGTCAGTTTTCCGTCATCCCTGCGTATTACGGTAAATTCAGACGTAAATGCTTTGTAATCATTGGGATTTTGTTCAATCCATTTATTGAATTCATCTTTGCTCATATCTGAGGGATAAAAGTCAGCTCCTTTAGGTTTTTCATCGGAGCCGATGAGGGGTTTATTATGATCAAGGCGGTCAAACGGTCCGAACATAATCCGGAAGTATTCGAGCCTCAATTTATCTTCTTTCGAGGACGATGCCGTGAGATTATTCAGTATCTCTTCATTCCTCGAATATGCCTGCTCTAAAAAAATGCTGTCTATTATTTGCGAGGCATAGAATAATTTTCTTACTACAAGCTTTTCATTCTTGCTTAAAAGGGAGGTGTCGAATGTTATCTCTACCGGGACAAACTGTTTTATTTTTTCCTGAAGCATATTTAACTCCTTTGACGAATCTTTATCCGGATTACCCTGGGAATGAATATTCTCACAGAAAAGCAAAAAAATGAATAAAAAAGATGCAACCGATGTATAAAACTGTTTTTTAAGGGGATTCATTTAATCCTCGTAAGTTAAAATTTAAGATAACGATCCAATAGCAGAACTAAAATCCTGAAAGTGGCACTATAAAAATATTAAATATCGGATCTTTTAGGAAGGAACGTACGTCCACTATATTTCACGCAGAACTAAGATAGATCTTTAAAAATAAAATTTATTGTGATATAGCTCCTATGTATTTAACTCTATAATAGCATATTTTAGTTTTGATACGCTTCCGCTAGAAATCAAATTCATTGAAACTTTATTTAGAACGATGGTGATTGGTACGCTTGTTTCATATGCTATGGTTAATTGATCTCAACTCACCACGCTAATTCCTTTAGAATAAAATTTTTAATGCGATTTATTAATTTGATCTCGAATTTATTTTATCTGACCACCCCTTAGAACTATTTCCAAAAATTATAATGATCGGCAGATCATCTGGTATAGATAATCTTGGCTGCCGTTTGGAATTAATTCTATAATTCTGATTCGGGATGATAAAATGAGGAGATTCTTTTTTTAATCTTGCCGACTGTGTAAGTCATGAGGCGAAGCTGCGGG
>DATKLQ010000251.1:0-3203 GCA_035542335.1 Ignavibacteriaceae bacterium
CTTTCCCTTATTCGTCGGGAATTCATCAATCCCCTACAGATGGTCCAGATCATGGCGAATGGCATTTTCATATGCACTTCTACCCTCCCCTATTAAGATCTGCAACAATAAAAAAGTTCATGGTAGGTTATGAGCTTTTGGCAGAACCGCAGAGAGATTTAACGCCGGAACGGGGCGCCGAAATATTGAAGGAGACGGATTTAATACATTTTTCTTTAAAGAGATGAGGTTAAATTATTTATTTAAAACCATTAAAGATTTAGGAAATAAATATTTATTAAAGCAGAAGATAAAATGATAAAAAAGGGATTTATAATTTTATTATTAATCTTATTTGCGGCCGGATACTCCTGGTGTGCGTCAGGTTCTATTGGGGGCTCAATTACCGATTCGACTGCGGGTAACCCTCTTGTTGGTGCAAATGTCTTCCTGTAAAAAACCGGCATAGGTTCGACGGTTCTAATCCGGCCAGGGGTATTTAGATGTATATTATAAAAGCCGGGAATTTTTCTTCAAATAAGAAATGGTCCTCCTCAAGTAGTTAGAAACAGCTGAATGGGCGGAAAATTTTTTCCGCTCATTCGGTTTTATAAGTTCAAATTCATTGTTTTTAAATCTGATCCGGATCAAGAAACAGAAAATGATTTTAGTTCTGTAATTCTTTTTAGATATGAATAAAAAAATGAAGAATTTTAAATTTCTAATATTATCAAAAGATTTATATGCCTTCCTCATCTTTTTATTTCTATTTCAACCTGTTGCTTTAAAAGCACAAGACAAATTTGCAAACGGCGCAGACATCGGTTGGCTGTCTCAAATGGAAGCCTCCAGGTATGTTTTCAAGAACAGTTCGGGAATACAGATGAACTGCTTGGATATATTAAGAGAAAAAGGAATTAATGCACTCAGATTCAGAGTATGGGTAGATCCAATAGGCGGCTATTGCAATAAAAAAGACGTTGCATATATGGCAAACCGCGCCGACAGCCTGGGATTCGATATAATGATAGATTTTCATCTGAGTGATACATGGGCTGATCCGGTGCATCAAACTAAGCCGGCAGCCTGGGCAGCACATACAATAACCGAATTGGATTCTGATGTCTATAGACATGTGTACGATGTCCTGGATACTTTGAAATCTATTGGGGCAACCCCCAAATGGGTGCAGATTGGCAATGAAACAAATGACGGAGCACTTTGGGAAACCGCAAGAGCTACCGTTCACATGGACAATTTTGCTTCGATTATAAAAAGCGGCTATAACGCCGCCAAGGCAGTCGACAGTTCGATACAGGTAATTGTTCATCTCTCCAACGGACATGATATTATAATGTTCAGGTGGATGTTTGACGGTCTGAAAAATAATGGTGCAAAGTGGGATATCATCGGCATGTCGGTATATCCTTACTGGGCTAATTTATCATGGCAGGCAGACGATAGTCTGGCATTGATAACAATGAATGACATGGCTGCAAGATATAATACCAAAGTGATGGTGGTTGAAGCCGGGTATCTTTACTATAAGCCTGCGGAAGCTAATCAGTATCTTTTGGATCTAATTGAAAAAACAAAATCTGCCGGGGGGCTGGGTGTTTTTTACTGGGAGCCTGAAAGCTATAACTGGCAGAGTTATCAGCTGGGAGCCTGGGACCCTACATCCAAAGAGCCTACGGCAGCAATGGATGCTTTCCTGGGGATTCCTGCTACCTCGGTAAAAAAAAATGAAATTATTTCCGGGTATTCAATAATCGTATATCCGAATCCATTCAATTCCAATACTAAAATCGAATATACTCTTCCTGAACCTTCCGGCGTATCTATAACTATTTATGATATCCTTGGGAGAGAAGTAAACCGTCTCGTAAACGGCTTCAAGAAAGCCGGTAATTACAGCATAACCTGGTCTGCCGGCAAAGTTCCGAGCGGTGTGTACCTATGCAGGATGAGCTCGGGAAATTTTCTGGAAACAAGAAAAATTATACTTTTAAAATAACCGTAAAGGAGCATTGAAAAGATGACATCTTTCTACAAAGATGTCATCTTTATGAAAATATAATCAGCATAACTTTTCCTATATTTAAATCAGGGATTTAATATAAAGGAGAAGCTTTTGAACCGGACTATTATAATTCTTCTTTTTTTTACAAAACTATTTCATGCTCAATCTGATTCGGAATTTATTAAAGGATTAGATGTCTCTTTCATTCCGCAAATTGAGGATCTGGGCGGGAAATATTACTTGGATAACCTGCAGATCGATCCATTGGAAATTTTTAAGATGAATGATATTAACTATATAAGACTTCGACTCTGGCATTCCCCTTCCGGGGGCTACTGCGGGCTAGCCAAAACAATAGAGATGGCTGCAAGAATAAAAAAGATGGGTTTCAAATTTCTCCTGGATTTTCATTATTCCGATTCCTGGGCCGATCCGACCAACCAGCAAAAGCCGTCTGCCTGGAGATCCATTTCATTCGAGGAATTAAATGACAGCGTTTATTCTTACACTTTTAATGTCATAAAAAAACTTGATTCATTGAATATACTGCCGGACATGGTCCAAATGGGAAATGAAATATCCCACGGATTTTTATGGCCGGACGGAAGAATCGATGATTTATTTGATGGGCAGCAATGGGTACAGTTTTCAAGTCTTCTTAAAAGCGGAATAAATGCCGTTAAAGATGCTTCATCGGATTCTTCTGTCCCGGTAATGTTACATACCGATCGGGGAAGCGATAATAGTGCATGTAAATCATTTTTTAATAATTTAATTTCTAATCAGGTGCCGTTTGATATTATCGGGCTTTCATACTATTCCTGGTGGCAGGGTGCCCTTTCTCAGCTAGAAGAAAATGTTAATGATCTGTCGGTAAGATACAACAAAGACATTATTATTGTTGAAACTGCATATCCCTGGACCCTCGATAAAGCCGATACTCTTAAAAATTTTGTCGACAGCACTTCCTTGTTAAATTCCGTTTACCCTCCGACCGTTGAAGGACAGGATTCATTTTTAACCAGCCTGATGGAATTAGTAAAGAATATTCCAAACGGTAAAGGAAAAGGGATCTTCTATTGGGCTCCCGAATATATTTCCGTTCCTCCTCTTTATTCCTCCTGGGAGAACTTAACTTTCTTTGATTTCAGCGGGAGAGTTTTAAATTCCATTAAAGCATTCAATGTTCATGAAATCGATT
>DATKLQ010000252.1:0-2161 GCA_035542335.1 Ignavibacteriaceae bacterium
AGGGTGCAATTGATGCTGCAGAACTTGAACATAATGTTATTTGTTCCCCAGCTTCACATACATATTTAAATGCTGATCCTGAAAATCTTGATTTACGAATAGCCTACTCATTCGAACCGGTTCCTGATGAATTATCTGCAAATGAAACAAAATTCATTCTTGGTGGTGAAGCAAACTTATGGACTGAACAAGCACCCCAGGAAACAGTTGACAGTAAACTTTTCCCTCGTCTGCTTGCTTTAGCCGAAGTATTCTGGACCAATCCCAAATTAAAAAAATATGAGGAATTTTATTCTCGTGTGCAGGCTGCTTACAATGATTTAACTGCCCGCGGAATTCAATATGGACGGGAATCCAAAGTTATAACTCCTTCAATTACATATAACGCAGAAAAAAAAGAGTTTACTGTTAATATAATTCAGGGACAAAAAAATATTAATATTCGCTATACAGAAAATGGTAGTGAGCCCGATTCAAGTTCAACAATTTATACTGAACCTATAAAGACAAACAAATCTGTTGAATTAAAAATAGCTGCCTTTAAGGATAATCATTTTATTGGACGGAAATTAACATTATCGTTCGATTTCCATAAAGCATTGAATTCTAAAATTACTCTGGCTAACAAGTATAACGAACGATACAGAGGCGGTGGTGAAAACGGACTGATTGACGGAATACTTGGGACAAATGATTTTCATGATGGTTTATGGCAGGGATTTGAAGGAGTTGATTTTGAAGGGATTATTGACCTGGGAGAAGAGAAAGAAATCTCGAAGGTTGTACCAAGGTTTCTTTTAAATTCCAACTCCTGGATATTTTTACCTAATAAGGTTGAAATCGCTCTTTCAAAGGATAATGTTAATTATTCAGATGAAGAGACAATTGTTAATGAAGTGCCCCAGAAAAATTCCGAGATTATAATTAAAGATTTTCCCGCTTATTTCAATAGCCAATCAGCAAGGTATATAAAAGTAAAAGCAGAGAGTATTAAAAAATGTCCTGAATGGCATCCCGGTGCCGGCGGAAAGGCCTGGTTATTTATTGATGAGATTGTTGTTGAATAAGTTCCTTCTATCTCCCCCGAAGGGGGAGAGGTATCAACTTAGGAGTATGAAAAAATAATGTCCGGTAAAGGTATTAAATAAGAATCAAGAATTAAGAAAAACTAACAAAGACAAAATTAAAAATTGTTGAGATATGAATGATAATAAGTCTCTCCCTTTTTAAGCATAGCCGTCAAGTTAAGAAAGAGAGACGATATATTTTTCAATTTGATTTTGTTTCTAAACAGATAAAAAAGAAAGAATATAGCACTCCTAAAAGGAGTGCGGTACATTGTAGTTTATATGTTTATACAGACCTGTCCCGACATGTCGGGATATTTCGCTTCTCTGAAGCGAAAGCCGAAAAGGTGCTAAGCTCCGTTAGGAGCTGAATGTTTGTAGCATAAATAACCTACTAACAAAAGGAACTCCGTTAGGAGTTCAATGTTAAAATGAAACTATTTTTATAAACATAACTCATTGTAATTTAAAGAATTAAAGTAAGGTGAAATAAAATTAACTTGATGGCTATGATTTGTAAGGGAATGGTTGGTAAGAGTTCAAAATAACCTATAATTAAAAATAGTTATCTAATGGATTTAAATTTTTATATGGATTCGATTAGAAAATAATATGAAAAAAAATATTTTTCTTTTGATAGTCATAGTTTTTATTTCCTCTTCCAATGGAGAAACATATAACATAAAAGATTTTGGTGCCGTTGGTGATGGGAAGACAATAAATACAACTGCAATCCAAAAAGCAATTGATAAATGCCGTGATTCAGGCGGCGGAACGGTACTAATACAATCAGGAATATTTATCTCCGGCACTATTCAGCTTTTCAGCAATATTAATCTTCATCTTGAAAGCGGAGCTGTCCTGAAAGGAAGCAGTAGACTTTCTGATTATTACTTGCCTGCATGGAATGATAGCGTAAGATTAGGACTTATCTATACGGAGAATTCACAAAATGTTTTTATAACAGGGGAAGGAAATATTGACGGCAACGGGGATATATTTGTAAATCAGAATCAATCCAAAGTATTTGATACAATTAGCACTCAATATACCCGTCAAAAGAATCATTTCAGGGAAGTACTTACCGGATTGGG
>DATKLQ010000253.1:0-2892 GCA_035542335.1 Ignavibacteriaceae bacterium
AGGATGCGTTGTTCAGGTGTTAACCGCAGGCGTTCAATTAAAAGCGTAATATCAACGCCAAACTCCATTGCTTTTTTTATTTCACTTCCTTGTTTCGGATTAAGCAGCCGCTTTTCCATTTTTGAAAGCATTTTTTTATTAACCCTTCAAATAATTCCTGCATAAATATAAAAAAATTTAAGCGTACATGCTTTTAGAGATTTAAATGGGATTTAATGATTTGTAATAATTAAATCACAATTAGCAGAACATCGTAGACACTTTTAACGATACTAAGTAAGCAGAACATCGTAGACAAACTCCCCCATGGGGGAGTTAACGAAGTTTAGTTATTAATAATTTGCACAACATCGTAGACACATAATATAATTTAAAAGGAAATTCTGTTATAAACTTTTGTTCTTTGAAAATTTTCAATCTGGCTCATGGGTTATTATAACTCCCTTAACGTATTCATATTGTGTCTCTTCTGGGAGAATAAATGATAGATTAAATGGTATTTTTCAGTTATTGTTTAATAGTTTTCCTTCATTGCTATCCTTTTTATTTTGTATTCTGGCCATAAAATACAATATTCCAACCGCAAGTCATGTTACCCTTAACGTTTATGATGTGCTTGGCCGGGAGGTGGCAACTTTAGTGAATGAAGAAAAACCAGCAGGTAATTATGAAACACAATTCAGCGCGGCCAATTTGCCAAGCGGAGTATACTTCTATAGAATAAAAGCAGGTAATTATTCTGCAGTAAAGAAAATGATTTTGATGAAATAAGAAATCATTAAAGATGACATCTGTTTATCACCGCAGAGCGGGATCCCGCTTAAGCGGGAAAAAGATGTCATCTTTTTAATCACACGTACCGACAATTGAAGCGGGTAATATTTTGGAAGGCATTAAATAGGTCTCTTCTTCCTATATTCATCCAGTACATAAGTGGTAATCGCTTTAAGCTGGCCTGGTGCAAGACCGGGATTAGGCATCTGCGGGAAATCGGGGTTTATTTTCTTGGGATTTGAAAGGAATGCAATCAAATCATTCTCTTTACCGTCATACTTAGATAAAACTTTTCCGAAAGAGGGACCAACCATATCTTTATCAAATGAATGACATGCAAAACAAATTGTATTAAATATTTTCTCCCCGTCATTTCCTGCTTCCGAAGTTCTCTTCTCAAACATATGCTTCATGTGCTCGATTATTTCATAATCCGCAACTGCTTTCGCCTGATTCGGCCTTAAGCCCGGGTTGGGCATAGGCGGAAAGGCCGGATTGACTTTTACGGGATTCCTGATAAATGCAATAAGCTGATCCACTTTTCCCTCGTATTTCGGAAGCACGTTGTCGTAGGCCGGGCCAACCAGTTTTACATCGAAGCGGTGGCATGCTATACAAATTGTCTGGTAGACCTTCTCCCCGCTTACAACCTCCGGAGCACTTTTAACATTTTCTGTTTTTGCAATTAGCGCGTGATAATTCCTGTCCAGAATTTCCGTCTGCAGCTTGGTAGCGTTCCCCATTGCGAGCTGATCTTTTACAATAAGTGCCAGCATTGAAAAGAGCATAATGAAGAAAAGCTGTCCGCTGAATTTCGCATTTGCATATTTAAACATTGCATAAAGGAGATTATATGCAAAGAAAATAAGAATCAATGCAACGGCGGAATATCCGAATACTCCGGCGGATAATGCGGAACCGGGAAGCGATAAAATATTTATAAACATAAAAAGCGGGACAAGGAGCGAACCTAAAAAAGTAATTCTAATACCGGCGTTCCTTACAAATTCGGAATAAAGATCATCGAGGTTCTTACCACCTTCCCACCAGAAAAAAATAAAAAGTACTGAGGCACCTGTAAAGGCTAATGAAACCGATAAAAAAGTTAGGAACCTTGAAAAAACATTCCATGAAAAGATCAGCTTAAGAAGATTGCTTTCATGCCATTGAATAGTATAAGAAGCTGTTGTAACTGCAGCCGTAAATATCCAAAGTGCGATAATTAATATCCCCAGCCCGTATCTGCCCGATTTTGTGCTTAGGAGGTGGCTGCCTCTGCTGAATTTAATTAACTGATCGGATATTTCGCCCTTTGATAAATCAACGCTGCCCGAAATAGCATCAAATAATTGATTGAACGATAATGAGTAGCGGTAGGTATAAATCAAGATTAAGCCGATGCATGTAAGCACGAATGAAATTAATAAATATAGAGTTACGGAGGTTCCCGCAGTCTGCAGCAGCTGCGTATAAATAATAGCTGCAGTCAGCAGCGGAGCTAATCCCAGTATTATGCCGATGCTTTTATTTATTGTAAGGGTTTCAATAAGATCATTGGAGAACTTAAGATAAAGATTATTCTTCTCTTTAAGTCCTTTTGCCCTGTAAAAAAGAGATAAAGCAGTTCCTCCGAGCACTATGCTGATAAATGGGATGAAAAGAAAAAATATCAGCATCAATATATAGTGCAGAAGATTGATATGTTCTGCAGATTGAGGAATTACAAAGTTGTCGAAAAAATCCATTTGGTAATTGTTAATTGTTAATTGTTAAAAGCCGACAATCTTATCTAAAGAAAGAAGCACAACAACCAAAAGAGCAAAGACGTTTATCTCCCTGAAAGCAAAGCCGAACGGCCTCTTTTGGCTATTCCTGAGCAATTTGGCCGAATTACCCGCGAGCCATAATCCCGCGGCAAAAATCATATAATCTACAGGCGGATATTTTACAACCCCGAAGAAAGGGATTAATAAACTTGTAACAGCCGTTGCTATAATCCATATAAATGTTATTCTTGCAAGCTGGTTCGGATTGAAAATGTCGGTTAATGTAGGAAATCCGGCTTTTTTATAATCGTCTCCGAAAATCAGCAGCAGCAGCCAAAAATGCGGTATCTGC
>DATKLQ010000254.1:0-3373 GCA_035542335.1 Ignavibacteriaceae bacterium
AGCGCATTAGCAACGGAAGCTACATTCCCGGCGCCGTAATCAATTAATGCTATCATAATACTCCTTTTGTTGAAGGAAGCTTTCCTGAGCTTCTCGCGTCTATTCGGCACGCTTCATTTAAAGATTTTGCAAAGGCTTTAAAGATTGCTTCGATTTTGTGATGATCATTCTTGCCTTTTGATTTTATATAGATATTAGCTTTCAATCCGGAAGCCAATCCTCTGAAAAATTCTTCAGTTAATTCGGTGGGAAAATCTCCCACTTTTTCCCTGCTGAACTTACATTTAAAATTCAGGTAAGTTCTGCCTCCCAAGTCGATTGCACAAACAGCAGCCGATTCATCCATCGGCACAAAATATCCGTATCTTTTTATTCCCTTTTTATCTCCGAGCGCCTCAAGCAGGCATTCTCCCAGCGCTATACCGACATCCTCAACGGTATGATGCTCATCCACATGCAGATCACCTTTAACTTTAACGGATAATCCGATGTTTCCGTGTCTTGAAATCTGTTCAAGCATATGATCGAAAAATCCTATCCCTGTATTAATTTCAGCATTTGAAGGATCATCAAGTGAAACTTTAATTTTAATATCTGTTTCTTTTGTTTTACGTACTCGGGAAGATGAACGGGTTCTTTTAAGAATTTCATCTGCTGCCTCTTCTAAATTTCTGAACCTGCTTTTTTCAGAAACAAAGATACTATTCGCTGCTCCGGTATTTTCGGTGGTAATAATAAATTCAGCATCGGCCGGATCATTTAAATTTTGTTCTATTATTATATCTTCATTTTCAAATATTTTTCTCAATGAAGGATTTGAAGTTAAATTCTTCCCCCCCGCATAAATTAAAAATCCTTTTTGATATAATTTTTTAAGGCTGCTGATCAATCCAAAAGATAACGAAGAATCAACATCGAAGAATGCATCATGAATTTGTATTTTTTTCATAATTTAAAATTAAGGAATTTCTTACCCTAAGATTTTTTTAATTTCATTCCAAAACAAATCGTTTTCTTCCTCAGTTCCAACTGAAACCCTTAAACAGCCTTCAAGCTTTGGCTGACTGCTTCTGTCCCTTATTATTATTCCTTTCTCAGCCAGCTTTTTCTGAACTTTTTTAGGCGACTCACATTTCAGAAGAAGGAAATTTGCATTTGATTCAAATACTTTTATAACTCCCTTTAGGCTGTCAAGGAGATTTTTAAGCCTATCCCTTTCTTTTAAGATTGATTTGATATACTGATCTCTTCTTGTACAATTCTCAACTGCTTTTTCCAAAACATAGCGGGTCAAAGAGTTTATATTATAGGGAGCTTTAACTTTCAAAAGAATATTAATAATTTCCCGATCCGCGCAGCAGAAACCCAGCCTTATTGCAGCCAGGCCCCACGCTTTGGAAAATGTTCTGAGAACTACAAGGTTCGGATAATTCTTAATTTCATCGATTACTGATCCCTCTAAGGCAAAATCAATATAAGCCTCGTCCACGATTATGATAGAATTGAATTTTTCGGATAAATTTAAAATTTCATTTTTTTTAAGCAGATTACCTGTAGGATTATTAGGCGAACAAAGAAAGATAAGTTTTACTTTCTCCGAATATTTATCTTGAATTGCCCGGAAATCGATCTGGAAATCATCATTCAGCAAAACCTCAATGGTTTCAACATTATTTATATCACAAGCTACCTTATACATCCCGTAAGTTGGTTCGGAAATAATTACCCGGTCTTTTTCCGGTTCACAAAAAATTCTTATCAGCAGATCGATTATCTCATCCGAACCGACCCCGAAAAAAAGATTTTCTTCAGGAATTGAAAAAAACTTACCGGTTATTTTTTTTAAATCTTTTTGGCGCGGATCTGGATAACGGTTTAAATGAAGTCCGTTTATGCCCGTAAAGGTAGAGCCGAAGCTGTTTTCGTTTGCATCCAGCAGAATACCGCTTTCGTACATATCCCGTGCAGAGGTATATGGTTTTAAATTAAGAATATTTTCCCGGACAAGATTTTTTATATTCATATTTATTTAAATTTTTTAAATCTCATGCTGACGGCTTTTTTATGCGCCAGCAGGCCTTCAGCCTCAGCCAGAGTTTCAACAGCAGGTGCAATTTTCTTCAATCCCTGCTTGGAAAGTTTCTGAAATGTCATCGATTTCATGAAGGCTTCAACCGTTACACCCCCGAATGTTGCGGCAAATCCGGAAGTCGGCAAAGAATGATTTGTACCAGTCGCATAATCGCCGGCGCTTTCAGGAGAATATCCGCCGATAAAAACGGAACCGCCATTTTGAATTTTACTCCTGTATTTATCCGCATTCTTAAAATTTAAGATTAAATGTTCAGGCGCATATCTATTGCTGAATTCTATTGCCTGGTCCAATGTCTCTGTAATCAATGAAAAAAAATTTTGAAGCGATTTTTCAGCAAATTCTTTTCTAGGCAATTCATTTAACTGCAGAACCAGCTCTGAATTTATTTTATTCACAATCTCTTCAGAATCGGATAAAAGAACAACCTGCGAATCCGCCCCATGTTCGGCCTGCGAAAGCAGATCAGCTGCAGCAAATATAGGATCTGCATCTTTATCGGCTATCACAACCAATTCACTCGGACCGGCAGGCATATCGATCGCAGCCCCGTCCTGATCAATGCTTGCTAATAATTTAGCGGCGGTTACATACTGATTGCCCGGACCGAAAATTTTAGTCACTTTAGGAATACCTGAACTCCCAAATGCCATTAAAGCAATTGCCTGAGCACCGCCTATTTTGTAGAATTCAGTTGCTCCGCAAATCTTTGCTGCATAAAGCAGAGGGTAATTTATCTTCCCGTTTTTAGCCGGGGAACAAACTACAACCCGCCTGCATTTGGCAATTCTTGCCGGAATACCAAGCATTAGCATAGTTGAGGGGAGAACGGCATTTCCGCCGGGAATATATAATCCTACATTCTCTATTGCTCTGAACTCCCTAGAACAATTTATCCCATCCTGAATTTCCACGGAATAAGATTTGGGATATTGCTTTCTATGAAACTTTTCAATGTTCTTCGCCGCTAAATCTATTGCCGATTTAGATTTTTTATCAATATTATTTTCTGCATCGATAAATTCTTTTTCAGATACCCTGATTTCTTCTTCATCAAATAAATCAAAAATTTTTGCATAATTCAGAGCAGCTTTTAGTCCGTCCTTTTTAACGTCATTCAAAATAGGACGGACTGTTTCAAAAGCCTTTGTAAAGTCAACCGCAGGTCTTTTAGTAAGATTAATTAATTCCCCCGCGGTCAGTTTATTATAGTAATACTTTCTCATTGTATTAGGTTTTCAATTGGTAATAAAAGAATCCCGGATGCACCGGCTGCTTTCA
>DATKLQ010000255.1:0-4618 GCA_035542335.1 Ignavibacteriaceae bacterium
TATTTGGAAATATGTCCGAGCGTGCAGCCGACCTGCTGAAAGAAGAGATCCAGTACATGGGCATGGTTAAGCTTAAAGAAGTTGAAGCGGCGCAGGCAAAAGTAATTGATGCGATTAAAGCGCTCGAGGATTCCGGCGAGATATCCCTGAACCTTAGAGGCGGAGGAGAGGAAGTTTATGTCTGATCCTTTAAAAATAAATATTAAACAATCTAAGCTGAATTTAAAGGTAAACGGGAGAGTTTATTCCGAAGAAGAAGCACTGCTTGAAAATTTGGATCCTTACCAGAAAAAAATGGAGAACGAATTCGAATCCGGGTATAAAGAAGGATATAAAAAAGCCGTAGAAAATCTCGAACAAACTTACCGGGAAAGACTCGAAAAGAAATTTAACGAAATTCATGAGATAATTTCCTTGCTTAATGAAAAAATTGATTTATATGACCGTGAATTTGAAAGAGTTGCCTTAAAATTATCGTTAATGCTCTGTGAAAAAATGCTTCTCAGAGAGGTTGTCTTAAGCAGCCCTGTTACCGCTTCTTTAAATGAAGCTCTTAGAAAAGTAATAGGGGCTAATAATATACTTGTAAAACTTAATTCCTCCGATTACGAATTAATCTCGAGAGAAAGCAATAAACTTATTCATACCGATTCCTTTTCTAAGATCAAATTTGAAACGGACGAAAGAATCGAGAAAGGCGGATGCATTGTTGAAACAGAAATCGGGAATGTAGACGCTACCATCGGCTCGCAGCTTAATGAGATAAAGAAACAGTTCGATTCAATATTAAATCCTGCAGTATAATTATTATGATGGAAGAGGAAAATAATACAATGACTCCGGGCTCAATAATTATTGACCGCTTTAAGGATTTAATTTACAAAGCGGATTTATATAAAATGAACGGAAAAGTATCCGATGTAGTCGGATTGGTAATAATTTCTACGGGCCCGAATGTTTCTTTAGGTGAGTTGTGCATAATTGTGGATAAGACAGGAAATGAAGTATGCAAATCGGAGGTAGTGGGATTTAAGGAAGGAAAAGTTCTGTCAATTGCAATCGGAGAAGTCCACAACATTTCCCCGTCATGCGAAATAATTGCTACCGGGAAAACCCTTTCTGTAGGTGTCGGGAATGCACTCCTCGGCAGAGTAATAGACGGATTGGGTAATCCAATAGACGGCAAAGGAGAGATTAATTGTCCCGATTCATTAAATATCTACAGGGAACCTCCCAATCCCCTGGAAAGAAAAAGAATCTTAACTCACCTTCAGACCGGGATTAGGGTAATTGACGGGCTTCTTACGGTAGGCACCGGCCAGAGGATCGGAATTTTTGCCGGCAGCGGGATCGGCAAAAGCGTGCTGCTGGGTATGATTGCAAGGAATACTAACGCCGATATAAATGTCATAACATTAATCGGCGAACGCGGCAGAGAAGTCAGAGAATTTATCGAAAAGGATCTTGGAGAAGAAGGTTTAAAAAGATCTGTAGTAATAGCGGCAACAAGCGATAAATCGGCCTTGATTAGAATGAAGGGCGCTTTTATAGGTACAACGATTGCGGAATATTTCCGCGACCAGGGGATGAATGTTGTTTTAATGATGGATTCGGTTACCCGTTTTGCAATGGCTCAAAGAGAAATCGGGTTAACCGTAGGCGAACCGCCTACTACCAAAGGTTATACGCCGTCTGTTTTTGCACTGCTTCCTAAACTGCTTGAAAGGGCAGGCAATATTAGTCGGGGTTCCATTACAGGCTTTTATACCGTACTTGTAGACGGCGACGACATGAATGAACCGATTGCGGATGCAGTCAGATCAATTCTTGACGGCCATATAGTCCTTTCGCGGAAGCTCGCAAACAGCGGCCAATATCCCGCAGTCGATCCGCTGCAGAGCATAAGCCGCGTAATGCCCGATGTAGTCGACGGCGATCATCGTAAAAGAGCAATGGCATTCAATGAAATATTATCGGTTTACAAAGAAGCCGAAGATTTGATTAATATCGGAGCTTATGTACGGGGGAGCAATCCTCAGATTGATCATGCGCTCAGCAAAATCAGCAGGCTCCGGGAATTCCTTAAGCAGGATATGAATGAGAAGTCATCCTTCGAGGATGCCAAAAAACATTTATTCACATTAATTGAACAGCCGTTATAAGTGATTTATGCCGAAATTCTTTTATAAATATGAAACTATAAAAAATGTAAAGAAGAACCAGGAAAAAATAATACAGAAAGAAGTCGCTGCCATAAATACAGAAATCCGGAAGCTTGAAGATGAATATAATAAAATTGAAAAGGATGAAGCGGAGAGAAGAAAAAATCTGAGTATTAAAAGCATGAAGGCATTTGAATTAAGGTTCGAAAAAAATTACCAGTTCCTTGTTTCAAAAAAACTCTCTTTTATAAAGGCTGAAAAAGAGAAGCTTGAAATTGAGAAAGGGAAAAAGATCTCCGAGCTGGTTCAAAAATCAATTGAGCATAAAATCTTCAACACCCTCGAAGAAAACCACCTGCAGCAATTTAAAAAAGAAGAGAACAAATCGGAATCTCTTCGAATTGATGAGCTGGCAATCCAGAAATATTCAAGGAACGGAAGTTGAAAAACAGAATCATCTACATATCGGTTTTTTTGGCGGCATTTATTTTAACGTCCGGTACGATTATATATCTCAACTCTCATTATTCAAATATATTTAAATTCGATTTCAAACCTAAAGGTGCATTGACATCAGTTGCAGACAGCCTTAATAAAAAGAATAAAGCTGATTCTTTGCTGACGAAATCGCCGAATACCGATTCGGGAAGAATTGCGGCAGCAGATTCCCTTCAAAAATCATTGACTGACAAACGGACCGCCGATTCGGTATATGCAGCTGCTTTAAATAAATTAAAAGATTCGACAAAAACGGCAAAGCTGCCTGATAAAAAAATGACGCAAAGTCCTATCCAGCATGAACAGAAAAAAGATTTAATCCAAAAAAAGGAAACTCTTTCCCCTGAAATCACAAAACCTGAGAAGACATTAACTGAAAATCCCGACGAGAAGAGACTAACTGAAAATACAGATCAAAAGGAGCCTATAAATGAAACTCCTAAATTGACACCTCCCAATACTGAAGCCAATGATAGTCTTTATACTAAATGGATGAAATCGACGGCAAAGCTTTACGAAAATATGGAACCTAAGAAGGCTGCTAAAATTATTTCTACCTATTCCGATAATATGGCTAGGGATATTATTTACACGATGAAAAAGAAAAAAGCAGCAGACATATTAGCCGAGCTCAACCCCGAGTTTGCCTCGAGAATCACGAGGATGAAATGATGCAGTTCAATCCCCTCTTCTTGAATATGAGCCAAGCTTTGCCGGAGCTTTCAAAGCCCGATAAATTCGGCGGAGTATCTTATCTCTTTTCAGATATAATTAAAGTTTTTCTTTCGGAAAATGATGAACAGAGCTCTGAAGATCAAAAAGTTTTAAGCGCGGCCGGAGACCAGATAAAATCACTCATCGATGTTTTTAATAAAACCGGCAAAGAGATCAATAATGAAAACAAAATCGAGACAATACACGGTAAAAAATTAAAATTAAGCTTAGATGAAATCAGCGATTCATCGGTTCAAAAGGTCTTTGCAGGAATAGCAAATGAAGTTCTTCAGGCAGGGACTGAGATATCCGTTAAAAAGGGTTCTGAAAATTCTATCCGTAAGATCGAATTAAATTCAGCCGTTCCTGAAGATGATGCAGCTAAAACTATTTCATTGTTTATCGAAAAAATTAATGAAAATTTCGGAATGAAGGAGATCGATAAAGCTGCATTTAATGCACCTCAACTAAAAGCTACAGGGACAATTCAATCGCCGGTTTCTCCGGAGATAAATCAAAATTTAAACGGAAACAACGGAGAAATCTCATCTGTAGCCGGAACTAATTCTATAAAATTCAAACTGGAATCACCAGGTGAACTGCTGACTTTTGAACTGACCAAACCGGAAAAAGAACCGCTGACAAATATCGGCAATAAGAACTTAAGTGTATTCAATAACTTTCCGGAACCCGGACAAAGAGATTTTAAACTTCAGGTAACCTATTCCGTGAATTCGCAGGATGAGCCTATTCAAAACTTAACCTCTAATTTTGGGCAAATTAATGCTGATAAGATTTATAAAGAGCCGGAGAGCCTGAAATCAATTTATACCGGAGATTTAAAGGTTGAACCTGAAGATAAGCCGGTAATACAATCAGCAGACACATTCGTTCATGATGAGACGAGCGATCCGAAACCCGGTAGTACGGAAAACCGGCAGGTTGAAGAAGATATTAAACCGGATGTACCGGCACAAGGAAAATTATTTAGTAAAGAATCTGAAATTCTGAAATCAATATATCAGGAACAATCAAATATTGAGGATGAGAGCAAATCTATTCCTTCGAATAAATTAATTAATTCCATTGAGAAGCCGCAGATCGAAAATGATATTACGCCTGCCGTGCAATTATCTGACAAGCTCTTTAATAATGAAACCGAAAATGTGAAATCTATTTACGACGGAAGCTTAAATTCTGGTGATGAGAATAAATCTGTTCCCGCAAATAATTTAAACAATAAA
>DATKLQ010000256.1:0-15921 GCA_035542335.1 Ignavibacteriaceae bacterium
TGCAATTTTAACCCTGAGCTTCTCTGCCCAGACAAAAATATCTTTAGCAGTTGAATTAAAAAAATAAACGCCGAATACTTTTTCTTCGAGCCTGCCGAAAATTGCGAAAGGAGTAATTTCTTTTGAGATTAATTCCGAAACCGAGGAAAGTACTTTCGGGAAAGGATTCCCTTCAAAGAGAGATTCTTGTTCTAAAAAATTATCTATTTTGATCAATGCTATTGCCCCGGGTATTTTAAGCTGTTCGGCTTTTAATAAGTCCAAGCTCACCCGATCCTTAAAGGTATTTGAATTCAAAGCATGCGTTTCTACATCAATAGCGAGATAGCTCTTTAAAAGCATCTGAGTTGAATATGAATAGATAATAAAGGATAAAATATTTGCCGCGCTCTTAATGAACTGCACATCTGCATTCGTGTAAGCATTCTTTCTTAAACTCTCAAAGCATAATGCGCCGTAATTTTGACTGACATATAAAAGGGGCACGGCCAGGAATGAACCGTCAAAGCTGACATCTTCCAGCTTCGAGAACCTTTTATACTCCCCGATAGATGTGTCATCTATTTTTACGGGTGTACCGGTAATTATAGATTTCCCGGTCAGTGTGCCGCTAAGTTCAATTTCCAGATTCTGGCCGACATACTTTAAAGATGTATTGTTTACGATTTTAATGGTTTTGAATTTCTGTTCAAAAGGATGATAATAGATAAGAGCAAAAGCATCCCATTGAACCAGGCTGCTTACCGCGCTTTGAATTGAAGCGACAAGGTTTTCTTCACTGTCAAATTTTTTATCCGGGTTGACAAGGTTCAAAAATCCTTTCAGTCTTTGCTGGGTGACCGAGTCTGTATGCTTTTCTTCAAAGATGGATATAATCATGGTAATGACCCTCACAAAACGGCCGAGGGCGTAAATCGTTTCGATGCCGAAAGCGTCTTCAACCTTTGAATCTACTGCGATTATAGCAATCAGTGATTTATCATAAAAAAGCGGAACGCCTACAAAGCTTTTTATTCCCTGGGGAGAATTATAATACCTGATTACATCAGATTCGGCAGCCGGAGAAATCTGGCTGAGCAGTTCAGGCTCTCCTTTTTCGATTATCTTGCTTAAGATATCATCTTCAATGTCGAACTTCCGCCTTACAATATCATTTGAATCTGAAATAAATTTCTCTACCGATAATTTTTCCTTCTTTTTATTATACCAGAAAAAAATGGCTGTATAGGCATTATAAGATTCTTTAATTACAGTAAGCATTTTCTCGAGCACAAAATTAAACTGCCCGTCATGCCCCACTTCTTCCGGAAGCTTCTCGTTGGCAATCTCATCAAATTTTTCCTTAAGGTCGGGAGGCTTAAGAGTTGTCTTGGCATGCCTGTATGCCGGGGAATAATTTTCAGCCGTAATAACTTCCACACTTTTATTCTTGGATATTATTTCAAAAGAATCATCATAGTTCCTGTTGATTTCAGGTTCAATCCTTTCTTCCGGTTCTCCCTCGATTATATCTTTTGAAAAATAATTGTCGAGATGAATCGAGTCTCTAAGAAAGATGATAAATGCCACATAGATAAGAATTAAAGAAAGAATAATTATCCGCATGATCAGATCATCGGTAATAAAAAGAATGCCCGCTAAAAGCGGGACAACTAAAAATATTAAAAGCCTTCTCTTCTGCCTTCTATCCATTTTTGTATTTTACTTAAAAAGTAAAATTAATCTTACAATAATATAACAGCTATGATACTTATTCAACTCCCTCCGTAAAAGTTTCAGAGATTGTTCGATCTTCTACCAAATAATGAAACAATTTTTTTAGCGAATTCTTTTTTCCCCGTTCCTTTTAAAGCGGAATAAATCAGCAAGCTGTCGCCCAAAATTAATCCCGGGAATCTTTCGAGCATTTTCCCGATTGCAGCTTTCTGAGCCGAGCGGCTGAGCTTGTCTATCTTAGTCAGCAGGATTACAGAGGGAATCCTCAGTTCGGCTAATAAATTTTTCAGCAGTATATCTAATTCAGTCGGTCCGATTTTGCTGTCAACTAGGTGGACAGCAAGGATAATATCTTTGGAAAATGAAAGATATTCATCTATTAATTTGCCCCAATATCCTCTCTCCTTTTTTCCGACCTTTGCATACCCGTAGCCGGGAAGATCGACAAAATAGAAACTGTTATCTATCTTGTAATAATTAATTGAGCGGGTTTTACCGGGAGTTGAGCTGGTTTTTGCTAAGTCTTTCCTGTTAAAAAAGGAGTTTATTAATGAAGACTTCCCGACATTGGACCTTCCGCAAAGTATTATGACCGGGAGCTTTTCGTCCGGAAGCTCTTTTAAGCTGTAGACTGATTTAATAAACTGCTGGGTTTGAAACATTGCCGATTACCTTTGAGAAGCCAATCTTGCATGCATGAATGAATGCATGAATGAATGAATGCATGAATGAATGTGTGAATGATTGAATGAATGCATGAGAATATGGCTATAGAAAGAATGAATGTATGAGTATATCTTTCAAACAATTTCGATTCTACCAATTAAAACCAAAAGATATCATAAATAAAAAAACCCCGTTTGACGGGGTTTGAATTTTCAGCTTTTCGCTTTTACTTTTTTTTCTCTCCGGCTGAAGTTTCTTCCAGCACTTTAGCTTCTTCAACCTGCTCGCCTTTTCGTGATTCTTTTTTCGCTTCGCGTTTGGATTCCCGCTTTTCTTTTCTCTCTTCAGCCTTTTTGGTGGTAATATCATTATAATCAACCAGCTCAAGAATAGAAAGCTCGGCAGCATCTCCTCTGCGGTTACCCAGTTTTACTACACGTGTATACCCCCCGGGTCTTTCGGCAATTTTCGGAACAATTTCACCAAACAGCTCTTTTACTACTTCCCTGTCATGAATCCTGCTCATTATTTGTCTTTTCGCGTGAAGATCATTTTTTTTAGCCCTAGTCAACAAACCTTCGATAAAAGTCCTTGCTTCCTTAGCCTTAGCCGTAGTTGTTCTGATTCTTTTATGCTTTAAGAGAGACAATGCCAGTGAATTTAACAAAGCTTCTCGATGGCTTTCGGTTCTCTTTAGCTTTCTGCCTTTTACTTTATGTCTCATTAGGTTCCTTTTTAGAAGATTATTGACCTTCGATTTCGTCCTTGAGGTATTTATCTACATCCATTCCGAATTCTAGGCCGAGATTTTCAACAATTTCCATTAATTCCGCAAGCGATTTTCTCCCGAAGTTCCTGAATTTCAGCATCTCCGACTCATCTCTTCGAACCAGCTCTGCCAGGTTCTTAATATTAGCAGCCTTAAGGCAGTTATGAGATCTAACACTTAATTCAAGATCGTCGACATTTGTAAGCAGAATCTTCTTGATTCTTTCCTTTTCACTGTCTTTATGGCTTACAGCCTGCTCTTCTTCCTGCTGAATATCAAAATTAATAAACAGCTGAACATGATCCCTAAGGATTTTCGCTGCCTGTGTTAAAGCATCTTCAGGTGTAATCGAACCATCTGTTGTAATTTCGAATGTCAGCTTTTCATAATCGCTTCTATCGCCGATCCGGACATTTTCAATTTCGTATTTGGCATTCCTTATCGGAGTAAAAATTGAATCTATCGGAATTACCCCGATAGTATGTTCGGGAGAAACATTCTCCGAAGACGGAACATACCCTTTTCCCTTACCGACCCTGATTTCGACATCGAATTTTGCATTTTTATTGAGGGCAGCAATATGAAGATGAGGGTTTAATATTTCAATTTCATTGCTGTGCTTCTGGATGTCGGCTGCAGTCCATTCACCTTCGCCGTTAAAGGAGATATCGATTTTATTGGGTTTTTTTGTAAGGAGCTTCATCCTAACCTGTTTAAGGTTCAGGATTATTTCCGAAACATCCTCGAGGACTCCTTCGATTGTGGTAAACTCGTGCAGAACGCCGCTGAATTTTACGGAAGTAATGGCGGCGCCGGTTAATGAAGAGAGGAGAACACGCCTCAATGAATTTCCTAAAGTTACTCCATACCCTCTTTCGAGAGGCTGGAGAAAAAATCTACCGAAACTATTTGAATAATTTGTCTCATCAAGTGCAACAGCTTCAGGCATCTTTAAGGTTGATACACTCATTTATATCCTCTTCAATTAAATAAAAAAATTTATAATTATTTTGAATAAAGCTCTACTACTAGCTGCTCATTTGCATTAAGAGGAACATCTGCTCTTTCGGGCACCTGAACGAATGTGCCTGAAAGTGAAGCTTTATCTATCGAAAGCCAGGAATAAGTTCCTTCTTTGACCCTCTTCAGGGTATTATGAACCATATCCAGCTTTTTACTTTTATCTTTTATTCTGATTATATCTCCCGCAGACAAGTTAAATGACGGGATATCAACCAATCTATCGTTAACCAGAACGTGCCTGTGCCTAATCAGTTGACGAGCTTGTTTCCGGGATCCGGCAAAGCCGAGCCGGTATACTACATTATCCAGGCGGCTTTCAAGTATTTTTACAAGGTTCTCCCCTGTAATTCCTTTTATTTTTATTGCCTTATCAAAGTAATTTTCAAATTGTGTTTCGAGCAGTCCATAAATTCTTTTAATCTTTTGCTTTTCTCTAAGCTGAATTCCGTATTCGGAAATCTTTGATCTTCTGGATTGTCCATGCTGCCCCGGAGGATAAGACCGTATTTCCACCGGGCACTTATCGGTGTAGCATTTCTGTCCCTTTAAAAATAATTTCTGTCTTTCTCTTCTGCACAGTTTGCAAACTGAGTCTTTGTATCTTGCCATTTAGTACTCCCGGTTAAACCCTTCTCCTCTTGGGCGGTCTGCAGCCGTTATGAGGGATAGGTGTAACATCTTTAATTGAATTAATTTCCAGACCGGCAGTATTCAGGGCTCTTATAGCAGCTTCTCTTCCCGAACCGGGCCCTTTTACGAAGACATCCACCCTTCTCAAACCGAGATCGTAAGCTTCTTTTGCGGAAGCCTCCGCAGAGGTTTGCGCAGCAAAGGGAGTGTTCTTCCTGGAACCTTTAAAGCCGTTCTTGCCGGCCGATGACCAGGCAATTGTATTTCCGTAGATATCGGTAATGGTTACTATAACATTGTTAAACGTTGCTTTTATATGAGCAATTCCATTTGCATCGACCAGAGTTTTTTTCTTAGTTTTTTTTACAACTTTAGCCAAACGATGATCCTCCTAAATCAAATTAAATTCAAATAAATATTATTTCTTAGTCGGTACTTTCTTTTTACCGGCGACAGTTTTCCTTTTACCCTTGCGGGTCCGGGAATTTGTTCTTGTTCTCTGGCCTCTTACAGGCAATCCTCTTCTATGCCTTAAACCTCTGTACGACCCTATGTCCATTAATCTTTTTATATTCTGCTGCACTTCCGACCGAAGTGCGCCCTCAACTTTATATTCCGCAGTCATTACGCTTCTAATCTGGGCGACTTCATCCTCAACGAGATCGGCGACTTTTTTGCCAGGATCTATTTTAGCTTTTTCGAGGATTTCGGCGGCAGAAGTTTTTCCAATGCCAAAGATATACTGCAGGCCGAATAATACTCTTTTATTTTTGGGCAGATCGACACCCGCTATACGTGCCAACTATTTTCTCCTTTAATTATTAACCTTGACGCTGTTTATGTTTTGGATTTTTGCAAATTACTCTTACCTGACCTTTTCGTTTAATAATTTTGCAATTCTCGCACATTTTTTTTACAGAAGCTCTGACTTTCATTTTTTCTCCTAAACCGGACTTGCCGGATATTATTTATACCTGTAGGTTATTCTGCCTTTTGTTAAATCGTAAGGTGATAATTCCACCGATACCTTATCACCTACAAGAATTTTAATAAAATGCATTCTCATTTTACCCGAGATATGAGCAAGTATTTCGTGGCCATTGTCTAACTTCACTTTAAAGTGAGCATTCGGCAAAGTATCGGTTACAATTCCGTCTACTTTTATTGGTCCCTGTTTAGCCATTAAGTAACCGTTAATATTTCAGGATTTCCGTTTGAGATTAATACCGTATGTTCAAAATGGGCAGAAGGAAGGCCGTCGGCGGTTACCACCGTCCATCCATCGGCACCTGCTTTAACTCCAAACTCTCCCATATTTACCATCGGTTCAATAGCCAGGGTCATTCCTTTCTTTAATTTTGCACCGGTTCCTTTTTTACCGTAATTAGGGATTGAGGGATCCTCATGTAAAAACTTACCGACTCCGTGCCCGCAAAGATCACGCACTATTGAGAAGCCGTACGATTCGACATAATTTTGAATAGCTGCAGAGATATCATGCAGCCTGTTATCTACTTTTGCTTCTTCGATTCCAAGATACAATGATTTCTCAGTTACTTCCATTAATTTTTTTTTATCGGCCGGAAGGTTACCGACTCCGACCGATATTGCTCCGTCGCCGAAATATCCGTTTTTCACAACGCCCACGTCAAGCGAAACAATCTCACCGTTTTTTAATTTCCTGCTGCCCGGGATTCCATGAACGACCTCATCATCCACAGATGTACAAATTGAAGCCGGGTAATTAAAAGCGCCTCCTTGTGAATAACCTTTGAAGGCCGCTTTTCCGTTGTTGCTTCTTATATAATCATCAGCTATCTCATCAAGCTCTCTTGTAGTAACTCCCGGCCTGATATTTTTCTTCAGGAGCTGAAGTGTTTCTGCAACAATCCTGCAGCTTTCTTTTATAAAATCGATATCTTTTTGAGTCTTAATATAAATCACTAATATCTTCTGCTTTTAAGTTTACCGGATTTCATAAACCCGTCATAATGTCTCATGAGCAAATGAGATTCAACCTGCTGGAGCGTATCGAGTGCAACACCTACAATTATAAGCAGACTAGTTCCGCCGAAGAACTGTGCAAATTGCCCGGAAACTCCCCAGGCTGAAACAAACGCGGGGAGAATCGCAATTATTGCAAGAAAAAAAGAACCTGGCAGCGTAATTTTTGTTAAAATATTATCAATGAATTCGGAGGTCTGTTTGCCGGGGCGAATGCCGGGAATAAATCCGCCCTGCTTTTTCATTGTATCCGCTACATCTTTAGGATTAAAGGCTATAGCAGTATAAAAGTATGTAAAGAACACAATCATAATGGCATATATAACCGAATAAACAAACGAGCGGTAATGAAATATTTCGGCAATGCCCTGTAAAGTTTCATTATTTGGGAAAAAGGATAAAACCGTGTTAGGAATAAACATAATCGACTGCGCAAAAATAATCGGCATAACCCCGGCAGTGTTAACCCGCAGCGGAATGTACTGCGTAACCCCGCCGTATACTTTTCTTCCTACCACCCTTTTGGCATATTGTACAGGGATTCTTCTCGTTCCTTGCGTAACTAAAACAACGCCTGCAATTATAAATAACATAAGAGTAACAATGACAATCTCAATTATCAGGTTTCTGGTTCCGGCAGAAATTAAACGTATTTCATCCTGAACCGCAAAAGGAAACCTATTAATAATTCCGATAAAGATGATAAGCGAAATTCCGTTGCCGATTCCTTTATCGGTAATCTGCTCCCCAAGCCACATCATAAAAATAGTACCGGCTGTTAGGATTATTATTATCGAAATTGACCAAGCAAATCCTTGAACAGCGGGAGGAACAATAGGCTGTCCCTGGTAGTTGGTATTATAAAGCTTAATAGTTACGCCCCAAGCCTGCATGGCAGAAATAAGAACGGTACCGTAACGGGTCAGCTGCGTTATTTTTTTCCTGCCTTCTTCACCTTCCTGCTGAAGCTTTTGAAAATAAGGAACAACGGCTCCAAGGAGCTGAAGTATAATAGAAGCCGAGATATAGGGCATTATCCCGAGTGCCAGTATAGCTGCATTTGAAAATGCCCCGCCGGCAAAAAGATCATAAAGCCCGAATAGATTATCGCTTGTTTGATTCCTCATTGCTTCTGAAAGAAGAACGGAATTAACGCCGGGCAAAGTAATATGAGTGCCGATTCTGACAATTGTAAGCAAGGCCAAAGTATAAATAATTCTCTGGCGCAGCTCGTGAATTTTAAAAATATTTCTGAAGGTTTCGGTGAATTTAGCCATTTGCCGCCGCTATACTTGTTTTATTGTGCCGCCTGCCGCTTCAATTTTTTCTTTTGCGGATTGACTAAAGGCATGTGCTTCCACAGAAACTTTAGCCTTCAGCTCGCCGTTTCCTAAAATTTTAACCGGCCGGTTAATATTTGAAATCAATCCGCTTTGCTTCAAGAAATCGGCATTTATAACATTTTGCTTAAATTCTTTTCCTTCAGCAATTTTTTGAAGTGCATCAACATTAATTATTTGATAATAGGTTTTAAATTTATTTGTAAAACCGAATTTCGGTATTCTTCTTTGCAGAGGCATTTGGCCTCCTTCAAACCAGCTTTTCTTTTTCGCACCGGAACGGGAAAGCTGCCCGTTCATTCCTCTTGCGGAAGTACCCCCATGACCGGAGCCTTCACCTCTGCCGACCCGTTTACGCTGTTTCCTGGAACCTTCTACATATTTCAAATTGCTTAGAATGTCCATTATGATGCCTTATCTTTCTTCTTCTCGGTTTTAATTGATTCAACTTTAATCAAATGCCTTACCTTATTGATCATTCCTCTAATTTGGGGAGTATCGTTATGAATCTTAACCCAATTAGGTCTTCCCAAACCCAACGATTCAATAGTCATCTTCTGATCTTTAGGTCTGTCGATTACGCTTTTGGTTTGAGTTATTTTAATTTTTGTCATATTTCAATATTGATTTTATTAAGCAGTAAAAAGCTCGTTAACATTCATACTTCTTTTTTCCGCCATTCTTCTTGCATCCACTATATTAAGAAGAGCGTTTAATGTAGCTTTAACCTGGTTATGGGGATTGCTGGAACCCAGAGACTTAGTAAGCACGTCTTGAATACCTACGGCTTCAAGCACTGCACGGACTCCGCCGCCGGCAATTAATCCGGTTCCGGGAGAGGCCGGTTTCAATAAAACTTTTCCGGCACCGAATTTACCTATAATTTCGTGTGGAATCGTTCCCTTATGCACATGAATGTTTATTAAATTTTTCTTTGCATCGTCTATCCCTTTAGAGATTGCATCGGTAACTTCGTTTGCTTTTCCTAACCCGATCCCGACAGTTCCATTCCGGTTGCCGACAACCACAATTGCATTAAAGCTGAATCGCCGGCCGCCTTTGACGACCTTTGCAACACGATTAATGTGAACGACTTTTTCTTTTAGACCTTCTGTTTCAGTTTGCTTCATATGTTTAGTTTTTTATAATGTTCCAAGATTAAGAGTAAGATTAAGAGAAAGATCCCTACTCATTACTCCATACTTTCCAATGCTGCCGGGAGAGGATTCGAACCTCTGCAGACGCCTCCAAAGGGCGTAGTCCTGCCATTAGACGACCCGGCAATACCGCTCCGCGTCCCGCCCCGCAGCTCAAAATTTTAATCCTGCTTCACGGGCTCCATCGGCAACAGCCTGGACTCTGCCGTGATATCTGTAGCCGTTACGATCAAACACTACAGTTTTTATTTTCTGATCCAAAGCTTTTTTTGCAACCAGATTCCCTACTGCTTTGCCTTTAGCTATCTTACCCTTAAGTGCCTTCAACTCTTCTGCAATATCTTTTGAAAGCGTAGAGCCCGAAACCAAAGTTTTCCCGGAGGAATCATCAATTATCTGAGCATAAATATGATTAAGGCTCCTGTAAATAGTGAGCCTAGGCTTCTCTGAAGAACCAACGATAGTTTTCCTTTTTTTCTGTTTTGTATGAGAGCTGGTTGCATTATTTCTTTTAATCATTTTAAATTTTCTCCGCGCTTTTATTTGCCGGCAGTCTTGCCTGCTTTTCTAATAATATGTTCATCGGAATATTTAATCCCTTTACCTTTGTAGGGTTCAGGACTTCTAAGCGATCTTATTTTGGCAGCCACCAATCCTACCAGCTGTTTATCAATCCCTGAAATTATAATCTGAGTCGGTGCAGGAGTTTGAAGATTAATTCCATCGGGAGGAATAAAATAAATGGGATGCGAGTAGCCGATATTGATCAGCAAGTTCTTTCCTTTTAACTCCGCCCTGTAACCGACGCCGACAATATCAAGAGTTTTTTGATATTCTTTTGTAACTCCGAGGACCATATTTTGAATTAATGCTCTAGTTAGTCCGTGGAGTGCTTTGTTTTCTTTGCTGTCGTCGGATCTGTTAATAATTATTTCGCCGTCTTTAACGTCAATAGAAAGGCTGGGGTGAAAATTTTTCACAAGTTCACCCTTAGGCCCTTTTAATTTAAGCGTATTATCCGTTTTAACGGCAGAGACTCCCTTTGGAATCACGACCGGTTTTTTACCTATTCTAGACAAATTTCAATCTCCTGAATTTTACCATATATAGCAAACCACTTCTCCGCCGACAGCCTCACGCCTTGCTTCCTTATCGGTAAGAAGTCCTTTTGAAGTTGAAATAACGGCAATACCTAAGCCGTTTAATACTCTCGGCAGCTCACCGGCATTTTTATAAACTCTTAAGCCGGGAGTACTAATTCTTTTCAAACCATTAATAGCAGGGTTTCCTTTAGAATATTTGAGGAATATTTTCAAAATATTCTGTTTTTTATCTTCTAATAAAGAGTAATCATGAATGAACTGCTGTTTCTTTAAAATTTCGGCCAAATTTTTTTTCAGGTTTGAAGAAGGAATCTCCACGGAAACTTTTTTAGCTCGCGAAGCGTTTCTGATTCTTGTTAGAAAATCCGAAATTGGATCTGTTATAGGCATACTATTGACTCCTTTACCAGCTTGATTTTTTTAGTCCGGGGATTTCGCCTTTCAAAGCCATTTCCCTTAAAACTAATCTGGATAATCCAAACTTCCTGTAATAGCCGCGAGCCCTTCCGGTAAACATGCAGCGGTTATGCAATCTTACCATGGAGGAATCCCTGGGCAGTTTTTGCAATGCCTGATAATCACCCTTCTCTTTAAGTTCCTCACGAATTTTTCTATACTTTTCAACGAGTCTTCTTCTTTTTTCTTCGCGTGCAATTGAACTTAATCGGGCCATTTAATCTCCTTCTTTATGCGTTTTTAATTTCTTTTTTCCTGAAGGGCACTCCGAATGCCTGCAGCAGTTCGTAAGCTTCATTATCGGATTGAGCAGTAGTAACCAGGGTTACATCCATTCCTAGAATTCTTCCGATTTTATCAACATTAATTTCCGGGAATATAATCTGCTCTTTAATTCCGAGAGTATAGTTTCCCCGGCCGTCGAACGATTTATCCGAAAGCCCGCGGAAGTCCCTTACCCTCGGCAAAGCCACATTAATAAGCCTATCCAGGAACTCATACATTTTCTCATGCCTCAGGGTCACCATTGCCCCGATGTTCATTCCGGCTCTCAGCTTGAAGTTAGAAATCGCCTTCTTAGATTTTCTAATGCTAGCTTTTTGACCGGTAATAGATTCCAGCTCGGCAACAGCTTCCTCAAGGATTTTCTGGTCTGAGACAGCCGCACCGACTCCCATATTTACGGAAATCTTGTCCAGCTTCGGTACCTGCATAATGCTTTTATAATTAAATTTTTTCCTCAGCTCGGGAACGACTTCGTTTTTATAAAAATCCCCGAGTCGGTTTTTTATCTTAATCTGTTTTTGTTCGGGTACCGGAGCTTTTTTCTCCGGTTTTCCCTTACCCTCTTTTTTTTGCGCTTGGGGCTGCTTATCAGCAGCAGGTGTTTTTGTTTTTTTCTCAGCCATAATTTTTAGTTATTAAATCATTTCTCCGCTAGCTCTGCTGATGCGGGCTCTTTTCTTTTTTCCTGTTTTTTCATCTAAAATAATCTGGGAACCAACTCTAGACGGTTCATTAGACTTCGGATCCAGTATCATGACATTTGAAACGTGAATAGGCATTTCTTTTTCAAGGATTCCGCCCTGCGGGTTTTTCTGATTGGCTTTTGTATGCCTTTTCCTCAAATTGATCCCTTCAACAATTACCCTCATCTTCTGAGGGAATACTTTAAGCACCTTACCGGTTTTTCCTCTGTCATTCCCGGTAACAACCATTACGGTATCATTTTTTCTAATTTTCATAATTCAATTCCGTTTATAATACCTCAGGAGCAAGAGACACAATTTTCATAAACTGCTTCTCCCTTAATTCCCTGGCAACCGGACCGAAAATACGCGTGCCCTTGGGTTCATTCTGGGGGCTCAGCAGCACTGCTGCATTCTCATCAAACCTTATATAAGAACCGTCTTTTCTCCTGACTTCCTTTTTGGTACGAACAATTACTGCACGGGAGACTTCACCTTTTTTCACAGTTCCGTTAGGAATTGCGGTTTTAACAGATACAACAATCAGATCGCCGAGGCTCGCATATTTTCTATCGCTTCCGCCCAGCACTCTTATACACCGGATTTTCTTTGCACCCGAATTATCGGCAACGACTAGATTGGTTTCTTCTTGAATCATTGTAAAAACTCCTATTTGGCTTTCTCTAAAATTTCAATCAGGCGCCACCTTTTTCTAGCGCTCAGGGGGCGTGTTTCCATAATTTTTACCTTATCACCAATCCGGCATTCGCTCTTTTCATCGTGAGCCATAAGCTTTGTAGTTTTCTTAAAATATTTTTTATAAATCTTATGAGATACTCTTCTTTCGATAGCCACTGAGATGGTCTTCTGCATTTTATTACTGACTACAATACCGACACGGGTTTTCCTTAAGGGCCGTTCATCCATATCTATTCTGCAGCTCCTTTCTCTTTGGAAGTCTCTTTCAGCGCTTCAAACTCTCTTTCTCTGAGCACGGTTTTAATTCTTGCAACATCTCTCTTTACGAGCTTCAGTTTGGATGTATTGGTCAGCTGCTTAAGCTGGTGCTGAAAACGCAAATCGATGAGGTTTTTCTGTTCTTCATCCAGCTGATGTTTCAGCTCTTCGGTTTTCATTTCCCTTATATCATGAATTTTCATTCAATTTCCTTCAATTATTATTCGTAATCCGGCCTTGCAACCACTTTGGTTTTAATAGGGAGTTTATAAGAACATAAGCTTAGGGCTTCATGGGCAATATCTCTTGAAACGCCGCCTACTTCAAAGAGGATTCTGCCCGGCTTAATTACAACCACCCAAAACTCCGGAGCGCCTTTTCCTTTTCCCATTCTTGTTTCAAGGGGTTTCTTTGAAACAGGCTTATCGGGAAAGATCCTAATCCATACTTTCCCGTCCCTCTTCATTTTCCTTGATAATGCAACTCTGCATGCCTCAATCTGGCGGCTAGTAATCCAGTGAGGTTCAAGCGCTTTCAGGCCGAAATCCCCGAATGCAATTGAGCTGCCGCGCTGCGCTTTCCCTTTCATTCTTCCGCGCTGAGCTTTCCTGAATTTTACTCTTTTCGGCATTAACATGATCTAAACTCCTGTAAACTCTTTAATCTTTTAAATCTTTAAATTTTTAAATCTTTTCCCGCGAAAGCGGGATCCCGTAAACGGGAAAATTTTTTAATTATTCCGTAACTCTTTTTCCCAAAATTTCCCCGCGGCATATCCACACTTTAATTCCGATGGCGCCATAAATAGTTTCTGCTCTGCCCGAGTTATAATCAATATCGGCTCTTAAAGTATGAAGAGGAATTCTTCCTTCCTTATATTGTTCAGTTCTTGCCATTTCAGCGCCGCCAAGTCTTCCGGCACACATTATTCTAATTCCTTCAGCTCCCATCCGCATTGCAGAAGTAATAGCCATCTTCATTGCCCTTCGGAATGAAACTCTTCCTTCAATCTGGCTGGCAATATTTTCTACGACCAAATAAGCGTCGAGTTCCGGTCTTTTAATTTCCGAAATCTGAACTTTTACTTCTTTATCAGTAACCTGTTTTAGCTCTTGTTCAAGCTGGGTAATTTCTTTTCCGCTCTTCCCGATTACAACGCCGGGTCTTGAAGTATGAATAGTGAGAATCACATTTTTTGAAGTCCGATCAATGACAATTCTAGATATGCCAGCTTTCTTGAGGCGGTTTCTAATGTAAGTTCTTAATTTTTCATCTTCTTTAATTTTCTGAGAATAACTTTTATTTTCATACCAGTTGGAATCCCATCCCCTGATGATTCCGACTCTTAAACCTACCGGGTTTGTTTTTTGTCCCAAAATTTCTCCTAGCTCTTTGTTGCTACAATTATAGTTACATGACAAGATCTTTTTCTAATTCTGTAGGCACGTCCCATTGGTGCCGGCGAAATTCTTTTCAGAGTAGGCCCCTGATTAACAAATGCTTCGCGTATATAAAGATCTGCAGGGTCATGCCTTGATGTTTCATCCTGGTTTATAAGATTGGACACAGCGGATCTCAAAGTTTTTTCGGCACTTTTTGCGGCATGCTTGGGCTGAAAGTGGAGTATCTCCATTGCTTTATCGACGGATTCTCCGCGGATTAAATCGATAACCAGGCGCATTTTCCTTGGTGATGATCCGATAAATCTTGTTACTGCTCTAGCTTCCATTACTTAATTCCTTTTATAGAGTCTTATGCCGTCGGCTTTGTTGCTTTTTCGGCTTTGGTTCCGGGGTGGGCCCGGAAAATTCTAGTGGGTGCAAACTCGCCGAGCTTATGACCCACCATATTCTCGGTTATATAAATCGGGATCATTTTATTTCCGTTGTGAACGGCTATCGTATGCCCGACAAAATCGGGCACAATTGTAGAAGCGCGCGACCATGTTTTTACAATTTTCTTCTGGTTTGTTTCGTTAAGCTGATTAATTTTTTTCATCAGCTTTAAATCGATAAATGGTCCTTTTTTTACTGATCTCGGCATAGTTTAACCTAATTACTTATGACGTTTGATAATCAATTTGTTAGAATCTTTTTTATGTTTCCTAGTTTTTAATCCTTTGGCTTTTTGCCCCCAGGGGGAAACAGGATGACCTCCGCCGGAAGTTTTTCCTTCGCCGCCGCCCATAGGATGATCGATAGGATTCATTGCCACTCCGCGAACATGAGGTCTTATGCCGAGCCATCTGCTTCTCCCGGCTTTTCCATAGCTAATATTTTCATGTTCAACATTGCCAACACTGCCGTAGGTAGCAAGGCATTCCAGCCTTACCATTCTGATTTCGCCCGAAGGCATTTTTAGCTGGGCGTAATTTCCCTCTTTTGCCAGCAGCTGCAATGATGAACCTGCGCTTCTTCCCAGCTGTCCGCCTTTGCCCGGTTTCAATTCAACGTTATGAAGAAAACTTCCCAACGGCATATCTTTTAAAGGCAGAGTGTTCCCGATATTTATTTCACTCCCGGAACCGGATACAATTTTATCATTCACCTTTAATCCGTTGGGTGCAATGATGTATCTTTTTTCACCGTCTGCATACTGCAAAAGAGCAATCCTAGAAGTACGATTCGGATCATATTCAATTGAAACAACCGTTGCAGGCACCCCATGTTTATCTCTTTTAAAATCAATTATTCTGTACCTTCTTTTATGTCCGCCGCCCCTGTGACGCGAAGTTACCCGGCCTAGGTTATTTCTTCCTCCCGATTTTTTTAAAGATGCAGTAAGAGATTTTTCGGGATTATCTTTTGTTAATTCTTCAAAAGAATAATTTGTTCTGAATCTTGTTCCTGCTGTTACCGGTTTTAATTTTATTATTGCCATTTATAATCCTACAGCTATACCTGCTCGAATAATTCAATTTTTTCACCTTCTTTTAAGGTGATTATTGCTTTTTTTAATTTTGCTGTTTTGCCCGTAAATCTCCCGCTTTTTCTGAACTGGGTTTTAGTCTTGCCAGGATGATTTATTGTTCTTACGCTTACCACGTGCACGTTAAATTTTTTTTCAACGGCTTTTGCTATTTCAATTTTGTTAGAATGCGGATTAACAATGAATCCGTATTTTCCCGTGTCC